>JAQCNG010000168.1 GCA_028275145.1 Halovenus sp.
GCGACCGTCGAGAACACCGGCGACGTCGCCGACACACAGACGGTGACGCTGGACGCCGGAGCACTGGGCAGTGACGCCGTGTCCGTCTCGCTGAGCGGGAGCGAGTCCACAGCCCTGACGTTCAGTCTCCAGACGAGCAGCGGCGACGCAGGCAGCTACACCGCTTTCGTCTCGAGCGCGAACGACACGGACAGCACAGCTGTCACGGTCCAGGAATCGGCGAACTTCGCGGTGACCATCACGGACACCGACTCGCCCGTGCTCGCGGGCGAGAGCCTGACCGTCGACGCGACTGTCGAGAACACCGGTGACGTGAGCGGGACACAGACTCTGACCCTCGACGCCGGGGGTCTCGGCAGCAACGCCACGTCGCTCACGCTCGGTGGCAACGAGTCGGCGGGTGTCAGCCTCTCGGTTGACACGGTCGGCGGCGATGCGGGTAGCTACGAGGCGACGCTCGCAGGGGAGAACGACGCAGAGAACGTCTCTGTCACCGTGCAGGCACCGGCCGCGTTCGCGGTCACAATCTCCGGCAGTAGTTCACCGGTCGTCGCGGGAGAGAGCCTCGCTGTCGACGCGACCATCGAGAACACCGGTGATGTCGCCGGCAACCAATCGGTCACGCTCGATGCGGGTGGCCTCGGCACCGATTCGACCTCCGTCTCGCTTGCCGGCGGCGAATCCACCGCCGAGACGTTCACCGTATCCACAGGTAGTGGTGACGCGGGCACGTACACCGCCAGCGTCGCCAGCGGGGATGACGCCGACAGCACGGGCGTCACGGTCCAGGAACCCGCGTACTTCGCGGTGAGTCTCACCGGTACCGACTCGCCGGTCGTCGAGGGCGAGGCGCTATCGGTCCAGGCAACAGTCGAGAACGCCGGCGACATCAGCACCACGCAGACGGTCACGCTGGACGCCGGAACTCTCGGCACCGATGCCACGTCGGTCTCGCTTGCTGGCGGCGAGTCGACAGGCGTCACCCTCACCGTCGACGCCAGCAGTGGTGACGCGGGCACGTACACCGCCAGCGTCGCCAGCGCGGACGACGCCGACAGTACGGGCGTGACCGTCCAGGAACCGGGCGTTCTCACTGTGAACATCACGAGTGCTGACACGCCCCTCGTCGCGGGGGAGACACTGTCGGTGGACGCGGCCGTCGAGAACACCGGTGACGTCGCCGACACACAGACCGTCACCCTCGACGCCGGGAGCCTCGGCAGCGACGCTACCACCGTCTCGCTGAACGGTGGCGAGGCAACCACACTGACGCTCTCGGTCGATACGGGCAGCGGTGACGCGGGCGCGTACACCGCGACGGTGAGTAACAGTGACGACACCGACAGCACCGCCGTTACAGTGCAGGAACCGGCGTACATCGCCGTCAGCATCACCGGCACCGACTCGCCGGTCGTTGCGGGCGAGACACTGACCGTCGACGCGGCCGTCGAGAACACCGGCGACGTTGCGGACACACAGACTGTCACACTCGACGCCGGAAGTCTCGGCGGCACCAGCACGACGACGACTCTCGCCGGCGGGGAGACAGTCACGGAGACGCTGTCACTCGCGACCGGCGCGGGTGACGCGGGCGAGTACACCGTGACTGTCGGGAGTGCAGACGAGACAGCGAGCGCCGTCGCGACGGTGCTCCAACCCGCGGCGTTCACCGTCGATATCGTCGAAACGACCAGTCCGGTCGAGGGTGACCGTCTGACCGTGACCGCCGCAGTGACAAACACCGGCGATGTCGGCGGCACCGAGACGGTGACCCTCGACGTCGGCGGTCTGGGCCAGAACAGCACGGCAGTCTCACTCGGTGGCGGCGGGACGGTCGAACAAACACTCTCGGTCGGCACGACCGGTGGCGACGCGGGCACGTACACCGCCACCGTCAGCGGCGAAACCGACGACGATGTCACCGACGTGACGGTGGGGTCACCCGGCAGCGGCGGCGTCGCGCTCGTGGACGTCGTGACGAGCGCGTCGATTATCGAGGGTGAGTCTCTCGCCGTGGACGTCACGGTCGAGAACACCGATAGCACCGCCACGACCGGGCAGATCCAGGTCGACGGCGGCAGTCTCGGCGACACGTCGGCGACGGTCACACTGGACGCCAGCGAGACCAGGACGACCACTGTCGTCCTCGAAACAGCGACGGGTGCAGACAGCCTCGGGACGCATACTCTCACAGTCGCGGTCGGAGACGACTCGATGGAACGCTCGGTCGAGGTGCGTCTCCCGGCGCTGCCAGGGGCAGACGGCACGCCCCAGGACCCGAACGGTGACGGCACGTTCGAGGACGTCGACGGGGACGGTGTGTTCGGCCTCTCCGACGTGTACGCGCTGTACAACAACCTCGACAGTTCGTCAGTTCAGGACCACGGCTGGGCGTTCGATTTCAACGGTGACGGGAGCATCGACATGTCCGATGTGCGGGCGTTGCTCGACGAACTCTACTGAGACCGGATGACAGTCTCACCGGGCGAACCGGTTTCGAACCCGGGGCGGTTCGACAGTCGCCAGCAGACACAGCCTGTGACCCCGGACGAGAGCGGCCGCTCAGGGATGCCGTGTGCGATTCCGTCGGTTAGCAACTTTCTATCGGGGGTTCGGAACAGTTTATACACCGTTTTGAGAACGTGTAGCCCTCATTAACAAAGCGTAAGCCCGGCCTGTGTCCATCTGTGTCGCGCCGCCTCTGGCGGGCACGGGTGAGACTGATGCAACGAAGACAGTTCCTGATCGGAGCGGGTTCCGCCGCACTCGGCGGGAGCGCGCTGCTTGGCAGCGGCGCGTTCACACGAGTCGAATCACACCGAAGCGTCACGGTCCAGGTGTCCGAAGACCCCAGCGCGTACCTCGGATTAGCGAAGTGTCCGGGGTCAGCAAACGGAAGCTACGCCTGGCTGGACGGGGAGGGGCACCTCGAGGTGCTGATGAACCCCGACAACCCCACAATCGGGGAGACACCGCTCGGCGAGGGGGTCAACTCCGACTCCTCGACCTGGTTCCACAGCGTCTTTCAGCTGTGTAACCAGGGTAAAGAGGCGGTGTGTGTCTACATCGAGGACGACCCGGCCTGGCCGACGGTCCCCGAGGGCGAGCGGGACGCAGGCGAGCGCCGCGTCGAGTTTTATCTCCGTGACGACCCGGAGCGGTCGCTCATCGGCGAATCCAACGCGCTCGTACTGCCGGTCGGGGAGTGTGTCTGTGTCGGTCTCAGGACCCGCACCTACGGGCTCTCCGAGGGCGACGAACTCCTCTCGGCGCTCGACAACGAGGTCACCATCACCGCCGACGTGACCCTCGACTGCACGGGGGAGGAGGACCTACCCGGAGCGCAGATACAACTCGCCGGCGACCCGGTAGCGAGGGACGGCGACCTGCTGTCCACGGACCCGACAAACGCCAAGCTCCGGTTCCAACTGGAGAACACGGGGTCGACGCCCGTGACCATCGAGGGCACGCGGCTCGAGGACACGAGTAGCGACGCAGTGCGAGCCTCGGCGTTCTGGGAGGAGGCCTTCGGCGAGGTCAACCCTGTTGTTGAGGTCGGGGACGACCCGGCAGTCGAGACGGACGGTAACCCCAGCGTTTCGCTGTTTTTCAGGGAGGGCAGTTCCTTCGAGACGCTGGAGGACTGGCCACACGGGGCGGCCCACCCCGCGGCGGATTTCTACCCCTTCGATGGCGACGGCTCCGGGGACTGGGGGGACCCAGCGACGCCGGGGACGGTGTACAGTGGCGCCGAGCAGACGATACCAGCCGGCGGGACTGCTGTGGTCGAACTCGGGGAGTTTCGCCTGGCCAGCGCTCTGACTCCAAACGCCGTCGACATGCTGGGGGAGACGGTGACGCTCACGCTCGTGCTCGCGGACGGGCGCGAGCAACAGTTCGAGCTATCCATCGAGGACACGTGGAGCCTCGCGGCGAGCAAGACGGTGCACCTGCTCGGAGTCCCGGTGGGCGAACTGCAACTCTACGACGTCCCGTTCTCTGGTGCCTACGAGATCCGCAACGACAGCTGGGTCGGGTCGGACACGCTCTTTGCGACCATCGAGGGGACAATCGACTGGGACAACGGCGAGACAACCGACTTCGACATCGACCCGTTCGAGGTGAAGACGGTGGTGCCCGACGGCAACCCCGGCGACGACCCCGGTATCGAGGACGCCGGGGAGCAGACCCCCGCCGAAATAATCGTCGAGAATGTACAACAGGCCGATACGTCACCGCCGGATAACGAAATCGCCTGAGACCACCGGCTGTTGCGTTTCGATGGGGACCCGGGACAGATGGACGGACAGCACAGACCGCGCCTGCCTCGAACGGCACGCGTTACCCCGGGTAGTGACTGACTATACAGCTATACTATTTATTTATTTCCGACACAACCGACTATGTCAGCGCATAACAATCTGACGGGGTGGTGTAGATAGGGGCAACTCACCGAATCGGCTGGCAGAAACGAGATGTTGCCACCGCAGCTCGGCCGGGTGAGACCAACAGTCATGAAACGTCGAAAGTTCCTGCTCGGGACGGCGGCAGTATCGGTCGGCGGGGGTGCGCTCCTCGGCAGCGGTGCGTTCACCAGCGTCGAATCACAGCGGACAGTCAGCGCCGAGGTCAGCACGGACCCCAACGCATACCTCGGGATGGACAAGTGCACGGACAGTAACGGAAGCGAGACGCCAAACGCCAGTTTCGCCTCGCTCGACAACGAGGGTCACCTCCAGATTCTGATGGACGAGACCAACCCGACCATCGGGAACTCACCGCTCGGTGACGGTCTCAACTCCGACTCCGACAGCCGGTTCGACCGGGTGTTTCAGCTGTGTAACAACGGCAAGCAAGACACCTGTGTCTACATCGAGGACGACCCGGCCTGGCCAAAGGTCGAGGCAGGCGAGGACGTGCCCAACGAGGCTGTCGGTGAGCGCCGCGTCGACTTCTACTTCGAGGACGACCGGACCGCGTCGGTTGTCGGGGAGGACAACGCGTTTGCGGTCCCGCTCGGGGAGTGTCGCTGTATCGGCGTCAGGACCCGCACCTACGGGCTCTCCGATGGTGCGGAGCTTCTCTCGGCTCTCGACAACATGGTCACCGTCGTCGCCGATGTCAACATCGACTGTGATGGCACACCGCTCCCCGAACCGGAGGACCCCGTGTGTCCGGACTGCACCGCACCGGACCCCGGCACCGACGACTTTGCCGTCACAATCGACGATATCGACGACGCCGCCTTCCCGTTCATCGAGGTGACCACACGTGTGGACACCACGGCAGCCGGAAATGGCAGCCTGACCGCGAGTGACTTCGACATCTGCGAGGAAACCGAGGACGGGTCCGTCAGCGGATTCTGTGGGCAGACCGTCGACAACGTCACGTTCACCGGCGGCGAGGAAGACGAGGCGGCCGACGTGATGCTCGCGATGGACGCGTCCGGGTCGATGGACGAGCCGGCTGAAGGCTTCTTTTCCTCGACGAAACTCGACCGTGCGCAGATGGGCGCGAAGGCGCTCGTCGACGAATTGCCCTCCGAGGTCAACATCGGCCTCGTCACGTTCCGCACCGATGGCACGTTTGACTTGACGCCGAAGGTCGAAAAGCCCGCAGACCTGACCGCCTCCGCAACAGATGTCAAGAACGCGGTAGACAACATAACTGCCGATGGCGGGACGCCGCTGGGGGAGGGCATCGACGTGGCACAGGCCGAACTCGACTCCCCCCGGAGCGACCCGACCACACCGGATTTCCTCGTCGTGCTCTCGAACGGTGACCCCGACCCCAACACCGAGGGCCCGTCGCGGCAGGCGGCACGCGACGCCCGGAACGTCTCGGATCTCAACGACAGCGGCAACGGGAGCACTCTCATCACCATCGCGTACGGCGACGACGCGAACGTGAACCTCGCCGAGGACCTCTCCAGTCCGCCGAAGGTCGACGACGACACCATCGACGACCAAGACGAGAACGCGTTCCTCGGGACGCCGGGCAATATCGACGCCGTGTTCGAGAACATCGGGCAGATTATCTCGGGGACCTACATCCTCGAGTACGAGACGACGAACCCAGTCGACCCTGGCACCACGCGCAACGTCCGGGTGTACGTCGACGACCCGAACGCGGGTGACGCTGACGGGACCGGGAGCTACATCGCGTAGTGTGCCGGCGGCCGCTTCGCCGGCATCGAGAACTGACCCGTTGGGTCGATATTTTCTGGAGTTGGAACGTCTCCCGAGTGGTCGGACCGTGACAGTGCACGCGTCCGCCCGACACTCTGCCGACGGCGTCGACTATCGTCGGGTCCAGGTCTTCGGGTCACTGGCAGTGACAGCAACGCTCGGCTGTTTCCTCCAGTGAGCCCCGGATATATGGTCAAGTTATTACAGGATACTCGCCGTGTATACTTCTCAGAATGAAATATAGGGATGTATAACAATACGACTAAAAAGAAATACTGTAATACGACTCCCGCCTCGGCGGGCATACCAGGTGCAACCGAGTGCGGCCCAGTCGACAGAACAACAATGAAACGACGCAACTTCCTGATCGGTGCGGGGTCGGCAGCGATTGGCGGGAGTGCGCTCCTCGGGTCGGGCGCGTTCTCGCGGGTCGAGTCCCACCGGTCGATGACGGTACAGATAGCAAACGACCCGAACGCGTACCTCGGGATGGACGACTGCATGGACAGTGAGGGAACCGAGACGCCCAACTCCAGTTACGCCCAACTCGACGAGTTCGGCCACCTGGAGGTGGATATGACCGACACCAACCCCACCGAGGGAGACGGCCAGGGTGTCAACTCCGACTCTATCACCTGGGCGGACAACGTCTTCCAGGTCTGCAACCAGGGCAAGGAACCGGTCTGTCTCTGGCTCGACCCGGACAGCAAGGACGGTGCGGACCCGGACCGTGTGACGCTGTACGTGGACGCCGACTCGCGGAGCGGGTCGACGACACCGGAACGGCTCAGCGACGACGACCCGCGCACCCGCGAGTTGGTCACGGACGACGACGGCCTGCAGACGTTCCTCGGCGTGGACGACTCGATTCCGGTCGAGGTCGGCGAGTGTGTCTGTGTCGGCGTGCAGGTGTACACGAAAGAGGACGACTCCTTCGAGATTACGGAACCCGCCGAGGGTGACCAGTTGCTCGACGAGGTGGGTCTCGTCGCGGACGTCAACGAGTACGACGACGTGAACGGGACGAGTCTGGGCGCACTGCGGGGTGAGGACCCGCTCGCCGTCCAGAACGTCTCCACGCAGTCACTCGGTATCACGGACCTCAGCGCCTCTGGGACCGGACCAACAGACCTTGCGAACGAGCTCCTCCCGGCAGGCAGCGGAATCAGTGTCTCCAACGTCAACTTCGTCGGCGAGGACGTGCAGGGTGGCACCTTCACCGGCGGAACGGGCATCGTCGGGTTCGACGAGGGCATCCTCCTCAGTTCCGGCGACGTCAACGATGTCGTGGGACCGAACGACTCGCCCAGCACGACCACGAACCACGGGAACCCCGGCGACTCCGACCTCGACGCCCTCGCGGGGGACGATACGCTCGACGCGGCGACCCTCGAGTTCGACTTCACCGTTCCACAGGGAACCACTACCGTCGGATTCAACTACGTGTTCGGCTCCGAGGAGTACAACGAGTTCGTCGGCAGCGAGTTCAACGACGTGTTCGGTTTCTTCCTCAACGGCACGAACGTCGCGGTGGTGGACGACCCCGACGGACCAGGCACGATACCGGCGGCAATCAACAACATCAACGAGGGCAACGGGGGAAGTCCCACGACGGAACCGACCAACCCGGACCTGTACATCAACAACGACCCGGTCAACCCCAACTTCGACGGGGAGACGGTGGACCCTCCGGACCTGCTGGACACGGAGATGGACGGGCTGACGGTCGTCCTCGACATCGAGGACACGGTCAACGACGGACCAAACGAGACAAACACACTGAAACTCGGTGTCGCGGATACGTCCGACAGGATTCTGGACTCGTGGGTGCTCCTCGAGGCAGGCAGTCTCGAGACCGACCCCGACCCTGACCCCGAACCGAGCAGTCCCTGTGGCGGGTCCTGACGGTCCGCGGGCGGCCGTTTCTGCCGTCCGGACCTGCGTGTCGGCACCGGACGGCTTACCTCGGGTGGACGACCTCGTTGCAGTCCGGACACTCGGAGTAGACCCTCATACAGGAGGGTGTCTCGTACTCGATGATACGCTGTTGGGGGTGTATCAGTGTCCCACAGTGTGGACAGTGGCCGAGCGCGTTCGAACTCACTCCCGTCGGTCCTCTCGGGTGAGGAGATTGCGTCTGACAGGCCGTCGGACTCGGCAACGTCGGCCACGTCCGCTGCGAGTCCCGTCTCGTCGTCGTCGAGACACCGCCTGGAGTCCGCGCTCTGTTGTTCGACCAGCAACGCCGAATCGGCGAGGCCCTCGAATATCCGCTGGAGCCGTCGATGTCTGTCCTCGGTCTCTGGCTCTGACCGTCCCCCGTCGGCCGGTGAAACGGCCGCGCGGGGTCGAACCCGAGTGGCGCTCCACAAACCGCGAACGGACGGAACGTGGTGTGCTCAGGCGTCCGTGTCCTCCGGTTCGGTGTCGTCGCTGCCGTCGTCGGCAGCCTCCGGTTTGTCTTCGTCGCTCTCGTCGCCAGCCTCCATTTCGTCTTCGTCGCCAGCCTCCGGTTTGTCTTCGTCGCTCTCGTCGCCGGCCTCCATTTCGTCTTCGTCGTCAGTCGGTTCGTCTTCGTCGCCAGCCTCCGGTTCGTCTTCGTCCCCTCTCTCATCGATATCGAGGCCCTGCACCCGCTCGGCGTTCTCTCCGCCGTCAGTGCTGGGTGAGCCGCCAGACCTCTGGTCGCGCCCGGAGTCGGCACCGCCCGGTGCCCCCTCCTCGTCGGTCTCCGAGGGCTCTGGAACCCTGATGTCACCCTCGGCCGAGTCTCTGGAGCGGAGATTCTGGACCGGGTCGGGCGAGTACACGAAGTACCGGTCGGCCCCGGGAACGTAGAAATCGCCGCTGTTTGTATCCTCGATAACACGCTCGTTCGTGTCGATTGCCACGTCGACGAGGTCCTCGAGCGACTCGAGTTCGATCTCGGTGCCGGTCCGTTCCCAGGTCGGAATGGTGCCGGTGCTGATCCAGTCGTCGAACTCCTTTCGTTCTTTACTCTGTTCGAGCGCTATCCGTTCGGTGGGCGAGGGCCGAACCCGTCCCTGGTAGCTCGCGACTGCGAACCCGAGCAGCCCCAGCACCGAGAGTAGAACCAGGGCGACGGGCCCGTACAGCCGGAGCGGTCCGTAGGTCTGCTCCGATTCCACGACCTCCGTGGACTCGTGGGACACGTCGAGCTCCTCGGGAGATTCGACGCTGTACGTCTCCGCTCCTGGGTTGAGCACGAGCGCACGGCGGTCGGTATTAGCCACGTTCTCCCCGTTCACGGTGCCCGCAACCTGCGTATCGAACAGCACCTCCACCTCGCTCGTCCCGATGCTCGACCCCACACCCTCTTGAATACGGTTGATCTCGGCGGCGACCTGGCTGACGTTGATTGTCGCGTCAACCGTGATGCTCTCACCTGGCGAGACATCCTCGACGTGGGTCCCCTGGAGCGATTCGGTGACTGACCAGTACGTCGCGTCGTCGTCGTCGACAGACTGGATCCGCAGTGTTGTGTTCAGCGTGACATCCAGCGACCCCGTATCGCTCGCGCTGTAACTGTACGTGTAGGCCGCCTGGACCTCCGGCGAGATGCGGGTGAAATACGCCGACCGCCCGGAGAGTGTCTGTCCCTCCTGGAACAGCGGATTGGGCTCGGTCACCTCGGCGGCGTGGGAGTTCGTTCCCTGCTCGCTCCAGGTGGCGACTGTCCGTTCGTTTGTTTCGACCCCGGGGTTCGCGTGTGTCTGGTACGCGAACCAGCCGCCGAGGGCACCCACCACGAGCAACCCGATGATGATGGCGGGAGCCAACTCCGCGAGACGTTTGCGTAGTCGAATCCATCTCAGTCTGTTGTTGTCGTCTGTCATTGTTCTGTCAAAGTTTGTTCAGCAACCCGCCCGTTCCCTCGCGGTCCCGGCGTCGCAGTCGTACCGTCACCGACCCACCCAGCAACAGCCACAGGAGCACAAACGGCGTCACGATGACGGCGTTTATCAGGACGTACGGCGCCCACGGGTGCATCTCGTACAGGGAGTCGATGACCGGCGGCGGAACGATTGCAAGGTACCGGTGTTCGGTCTGCGAGCGCAGGTAGTAGCCGGTCTCCTCGGGTGCCTCGAGCGTGACGGTCGCGTTCGCGGTTTCGTCGTGTGCGAGTCTGACCCGATTCGGTTCGATCTCGATACCGTCGCTCTCCGGTTCGAGATACGAGACAGTCGGAACGAACCCGCCGTTGCTCACCTGGTAGGTGAGCGAGTCGGACTCGCCCTGTGGGACGATGGTGGGACTCGAGGCGTTCGACTCGCTACTCACGATGCCGTAGGTCTCGGATTCGGCTGGCATGACCATCCCGAGGGTTGCACCGGCACAGAGCAACAGGACCGACACAGCGAGCAACACTCGGGCGTCGAACACCCCCGCCCGGGAGCGTGAGCGGTCCCGCCCGCGCGTCCGCTCGGCGGACTCTCCGAGCAACAACAGTGCGGCGAACGCGGTGAGTCCGAACCCGAACAGGATGTACGACAGCTGCTGTGAGCCGAGTTCGCGGACACCGAACAGCTGTGCAACCCTGCTGTCGACGGAACCGATAAGCGAGCCGACAGCATCGGTCGCAGTCCCGAGGTGCGGGATGCGGAGCACCGAACCATCGGTCGTCAGCAGGACGGCTTTTATCTGTCCGTCGGTCACCGCAGGCTCTCCGGTTCCCTGGTCGGTGAACGGGTTGTTGTCGCCCTGCGTGATGTACCCCTCCTCCCGTTCCTCGACGATGCGGTGGGTCGTGACCTCCCCACCCTGGACATCCTCGGCCTGGAAAACGACGACGTCACCCTCGCCGACATCACCGGCGAGTGCGGTCGGCACGGCGATGAAGCCGTCGCCCTCCTTCAGCGTGGGCTCCATGCTCTCGCTCTCGATGTGTCCGAGCAACACCGGATAGCCGAGGAGGTGCCCCGCAACCAGCGAGACCAGGACGACGACGAGCACGGCGATCAGTGCGTATTCGAGAACGGTTCTCAGGTTCATCATCTGTGACAGTCGGGAGCCCCCGAGTTCGACCGTTCTATCCGGGTGCTGACCCTCCTCTGCGGCTGACAACACAATGTATAGTCTTTGTAACTCACACCATACTACTCGTTAATACGCTCGTAATCACGCGATTGTGAGCGCAATCAGCGTTATATTCCACAGCGTGACAACACAACCCACCAGCGCCAGTCCGATTGGCACGCCGTAGCTGGCCGGGCGTGGCACGACCCGCCACAGGCCGACAAACAGGCCGAGTGCGCCGAGTTTCAGCACAGCCAGCATCCAGGCACCGAACTCGACGAGGAGATACCTCGGAACTGGACCAGTCTCCTGCAGTGTCGTGTACTGCAGTCCGACAGTCGTCGTGAGGATATCTCCGACGACGTACAGGAGAAGCGCCAGCAGCCACAGCCAGCGCGCGTGTGAATCGAGTCTCCACCCGCCTGTCTGGCCGCTGTCAGACCCCGTGGAACGACTCCACCGGTCAGTTCCGGTGGCCATCGCCCTCTTGCTGCCCGACTGGCTGGACGAGTTCCTCACACGCCGGGCAGGTGGCGAGTAGCCTCGTGGTCTCGTCCGTCGAGAGATACCGGACGACGAGTTGCCCCGGACCGAGTTCCTGGCCGCAGGCTGGACATCTTCCGAGCGTCGAAGCGGGAGCGTCGTGTGCCATACGCCTCGTTCACACAGTGTAACTGTAGTAATCAGTTCCACAACGGCCGGTAAACAGTCCGTACTGTCCGCGGGCAGTCGGAACCTGCCACGCGGTCTGGGGCCGCTCGACAGGCCGTGTGTCGTGACACGGCCTCTCCAGTTGCAGGAGGGTCCCGACTGTGGCTCTCTCCGTTGCTCCGACAACCGAACCGGCGTTGCCAGAGGATTAGTAGGCTCGTATAGTGTGCCGGCAGCGTGTTATACGGACCATATCTATTCGCCTCTGTGCCTGACCTGCACACATGAACACACCACAGAGACCAAAGAACGTTCTCCAGCAGTTCAGAAAGCCCGAGTACACGGGGGAAAACAGGTGTCTCCCCTGTACTGTGATCAACACCGGCATCGCACTCGCACTCAGCATCGCGGTTGCGCTCGTCTGGATTCCAGCCGGAATCGTCGTGTTCGCGGGGTGTGCCCTCCTCATCACGTTCTGGGGGTATCTCGTGCCCGGCACCCCGACACTGGTCCAGTATCTCCCGGACAGAGTTCACGAGGCAATCGGCCCCGAACACGACCTCGACACCGGGGAGGAGGTCTCCTTCGACGTCGAGGAGACGCTCACCTCCGCCGGAATCGTCCGGGAGTGTCGAGATGTCGACGACCTCTGTCTGACCACGTCGTACCGCGAGGCGTTCCGGGAGGACATCGAGCGGTTGCGTGACGAGTCGGTCCAGCGCGAGCGTCTCGCAGCGTCGCTGTCGGTCCCCCCTGAGGATATCCAGTTCGATGAGTCCGGCACCAGACTGGACGTGTTCGTCGAGGACGTTCGCGCCGGTGGCTGGCGGTCGAAGGCCGCGTTCGTGGCCGACCTGGCCAGCGAGCACCTGCTGTCCGAGCAACTCGGGGACCGCTGGGAGCGTCTCCCGGCAACGGAGCGGACACAGTTGCTCGTCGCACTCCGGTCGTTTGTCGAGACCTGCCCGGTCTGCCGGGGGACGGTCACCCCTGATGAGGATGTCGTCAGGTCCTGCTGTCGTGACGATATCGTGTCGGTGACAACGGCCTGCGAGGACTGTGGCGCGGTGGTGTTCAAGGGAACGGAGGCCTGAGGGGGACTCGCACTCGGTCAGTCTGCCGCCTGCCCGGAGTCGCCGGCGTACGTGCGGGTGGCGTCGACCAGCGCCTTCCGGTACTCGCTGGTCCCGGGGTCCGGCGAGAGCGAGCGGAACAACCGGCGGAACCTGTCGAAGTCGACCCCGGGCGCGTCGGTGGCCGCCGCGTCCGCGAGGTCGTAGATGCGGTGATCTCTGTCGACGAGGTCGTGGCGCTCGACCAGTCCGAGCGCGAACGCGGCGTTGACAGCTGTTATCTCGGGGTCCGCCGCGGGCGTCAGCCTGGCGGCCGATCCCTCGGCCTGGACGGGTTCACCGGCGCCTGCGGGTTGCTCGCTGCTGGACACCGGTGCCGGGTGGGACCACGCCGGCGGCTCTCCCGGACGGTCCGCCAGCGCCGCCGCGAGGCTCGATTCGAGAAAGGCGACCAGTTTGTCCGCCGGCGCCACCTCGAGCCAGACGTCGTCGGCGTAGATGTCCTTCATGTGGTTCGCAATCTGGTGGCAGTGGGTGAGTTTGCGCCGCTCGACGGTCCGGCCGGCCAGCGCCAGAAAGATGGCCTCCTCGGTCGACTGGGTGTGTGAGGGGTGGTCGCGCTCGTGGTGGAGCATGTGGGCGTACTCGTGGAGGGCGAGTTCGCGTGCCATCGCGCTGGTGGCTGCCTGCCGGGAGATGGTCAGCCGGTGTCTCTCGTCGGTGTGGCTCACCCGGGTGCGCTCGTCCGGGTCGGGAACGATGTCGACGGTCACCGGTTGCTCGATGTCGCGCTCAGTCTCGAAGAGGTCACGCGCCCCGAGAAACGGGTCGGCTGGACCGGGACCGTTCACACGTAGGTTCACGTACTACCACACGGGCGCGGTGAGCATTACTCTTACGCGGACCTCCGGGGCGAAAGTCCATCACGGAACCGCGACGTGGCGGTCTCCCGCGGTCACTGGAGTGTGACGTACGTCAGGAAGCCGATTGCGAGCAGTTCCAGCAGTCGCATCCCGACGACGACTCCCCCGACCAGCGGGTCCGAGGAGTACAGCATCTCCATGCTCCTGAAGAAAAAAAACACCGCAACCAGATTCTCGACTAACAACACGGCGCTGAACCCGACGAGTCCGAGCACCATCTGCGAGCCGAACTTGCGGTAGTTCTGGAGCCACACGCCCAACAACACGACCAACAGCGTGGCGTTGAGCATCGAGAGGGCCATGCCAGCGAGTCGGAGCGCGTTTGCCTCCATGATTACGACACCTCGCTTGCAATCCGCTCGAATGTCTCGGTGTGTGTCTCGAATCGGTCGGTCGTGAAGTACAGTTTCCCGTAGTCGTGGTCGCTTGGTTCGACGACGTCGTGTTCGACGAGCATATCCAGATGGTGCGTAATCGTGTTGTAGTCGACGTCCAGTTCGTCAGCAAGTTCGTTCGCGTTCCGGGGTCTGTCCCGGAGTTTGCGGACAATCCGAACCCTGTTTTCTCCACCTCTGCTACCGGCAAAGAGGTACCACAGGGCCTTCTCCATGTGCTGTATAGTCGATGTAAACGGCACGCTGAAAGATATTTCGACATCGTGACTCTCCGACGAACTGTCCCGCCTGACACCAAGCGACTGCCAGTAATCGGACGACTCTGAAGGGACAGACGACTGCGCAGAACCGGGTGTCTGGCGGACGCTGGAAGAGGCGGGGAGTGGTGCTCCCGGTCGGCGGCCAGTCGATTCAGCAGTAGATGACATCACAGTTGTCTCGTATCGTCTGGAGGTGTTGGCCGTTGCCGGACACCACGCGGGCGGCATCTCGGGAGTTGTTCGTGCAGAGCCGGAGCAGTCCTCCGGTAGTCGTCTCGGTTACTGTGGTTCGAGACTCACCTCGATGACGTCGCTGGCGTCGGCGTACGCGAACGCGTCGTCGACCATCTCGAGGGGATAGACGACGCCCTCGCGTGCGCCGGCCATCGCGCCGCCGTTGTTGCCCTGCCGGGGCGCGGCTGTCGGGTCCGAGACGGGGTCGCCGTTCAGTTCCGTGCCGGCGTCCCAGAGCGCGATGTCGTCGCTCAGGTCGCCGCTGACCGGTTCGCCGTCCTCGTACAGCTCGAGTCCCTCCGACCCGGGCGAAATGAACACGTCGTTGGAGGGGACGTACATCGACGCAAACGAGAACCGTTGGCCCGGCTCTGCCTCGACCTCGAACTCGAAGGCCCCCTCCGGCGCGATAGGCGGCGCGCCGGGCACCTCACCCATCGGGTCGTTGGGGTCTGCGACGGTTGCCGGCGGCCCGTACGCGCCGGCCGAGACGACGCCGTCGGCGTCGGGCAGTTCGTCGACGAGGCCGTCCTCGCCCTCGAAGCCGGTCGGCGGCCCGGCCTCTGCGAGCGCCTCCAGTCCAATCGAAGCGGGTTCGCCCTGCGCGAAAATCGGGTTCGAACCGGTGTGGACGGCGTACGCGCCCGGTGTCACCCAGATTGCGCCGCCCGTCGCCGCCTCCGAGGCGTAGAAGTCCATCGGCGCGACGTTCTCGATGCGGACCGTGAACGTCGTCGTGCCGCCCATCTCGTCGCCGTTTTCGTCGCCATTCTCATCGCCATTCTGGCTCTCGTTGCCGTTCTGGCTCTCGTTGCCATTCCCGTCGTCACCGCCGCCGAGACAGCCGGCGAGCGCGAGCGCTGCTGTACCGCCTGAGATGCGGATGACGTTCCGCCGTGTACTGTTATCCGACATACACAGACACCTTCGACGGATGCACATATGTACATTCTTCAAGATGTATCCGGACTCTGGGTAGACTCGGCCCAAACTCAGTTCAAATTTCGACTCGATTTCGCGGGCAAACGGGCGACTGGGAACCCGTCGTGAAACAGCATCCTTTTGCCGCTGCTACTGATAGACAGACCTAATAATGGGCCGACGAAAAAAAATTGTACAGGAGTGCGAGAGTCTGATGAACAGTCCGGAGAACATCCGGAACATTGCTATTGCCGCTCACGTCGACCACGGCAAGACGACACTGACGGACAACCTGCTCGCGGGCGCCGGGATGATATCCAACGAGACGGCCGGCGAGCAGTTGGCGATGGACACGGAGGAGGACGAACAGGAGCGTGGCATCACAATCGACGCGGCAAACGTCTCGATGACCCACGAGTACGAGGAGACGAACCACCTCATCAACCTCATCGACACGCCGGGCCACGT
>JAQCNG010000176.1 GCA_028275145.1 Halovenus sp.
GCGCTCGCTGAACCTTCGGCGCGCGGAGGTGTACCCCCGGGTCTCCGAGCACGTTCCCGAGATTATCGAGTTGACAGAGACGCTGCTGGAGCAGGGGTACGCCTACGAGTCGAACGGCTCCGTGTATTTCGACGTGACCAGTTTCGAGGAGTACGGCAAACTCTCGAACCAGGATATCGAGGAGATGGAGGCACAGGGCACCGCCGAGGAGCGTGCCGAGAAGCAAAGTCCGGCGGATTTCGCCCTGTGGAAGGCCGGCGGCGTCGACCCCGAGGAGGTCACAGCCCACCGTCACGAGACGGCTGCGCCGGCCGAGGACGCCGTCGAAACCGCCCGGACGTTCGACTCGCCGTGGGGTGAGGGGCGTCCCGGTTGGCACATCGAGTGCTCCGTGATGAGCACGACCCACCTCGACGAGACAATCGACATCCACGTCGGCGGGCAGGACCTCGTCTTTCCACATCACGAGAACGAGATTGCACAGAGCGAGGCCGCAACCGGCGACACGTTCGCGCGCTACTGGCTCCACGTTCGCCTGCTGGATGCCCCCGACGAGGAGAAGATGTCCTCCTCGCTTGGCAACTTCGAGACTGTCGCGGCGGCCGTCGACCGCTACGGGGCCGACACCGTCCGAACCTTCCTGCTCTCGACGGCCTACCACAGTCCGGCGACCTACAGCGAACAGACCGTCGACGAGGCCAGACAGCGCTGGGAGCGCCTCGAACGGGGCTACGAGCGGGCGGTCGATGCCGCCGACAGCGTGGACGCCCGCACGAAGGTCCACGACGACAGTCTCCGGGAAACTGTCGCGGACGCCCGGACAGCGTTCGAGACGGCGATGAACGACGATTTCAACACCCGCGGGGCGCTGAGCGCGCTCCGGACAGTCGTCGGTGCGGTCAACAGCCACGTGGACGACGCCGACCAGTACGACTACCAGGGCCTCCGGACAGCAGTAGAGACACTCGAGGAGTTCGGGGGCGGCGTGCTCGGACTCTCACTGGGCGACGCCGGCGGCGAGGCGGGTGTCGCCGAGGAACTCGTGGAACTCGTGCTCGACGTGCGCGAACAGGAGCGCGAGGCCGGCAACTACGACCGGGCCGACGCCCTCCGGGAGGAACTGGACGGTCTGGGCATCGAGGTCCAGGACACCGACGACGGTGTGACCTACCGGTTCGAGTGACAGCTCCGGCCCGCAGCCGGGGTTCTCACCAGCTGGGAGTGTTCCGAAGGGTCTAAATCGGCAAGCCTCTACCCACCAGACAGTAACATGCCACAGGTACCCAGCGCGGTGCAGAGCGTGCTCGACAGGATGGAGGCACAGATAGAAAAGGAGCGAGGCCCGCTGGTCAACGTGTTGATCGGGACGCCGATTTTCCTCGTCGTCGCGCTGCCTCTCGGGTTCATCGCCGGCGTCGTGGTCGTGCTGTTCACGGGGACCCTCGACACGGTCGGACAGGGCAACACCACGCCGGGCGTTATCACCGGTCTCCTGGTGATGCTGGTGTTCTGGGCGTGGGCGGCCTACGGAACGTACAGTTCGTCGAAGACCACAGCGCCCAGCGGGGAGTAACGGGTCGTCGGACGGGGCCGTCTGCGGGCGAAAACAGGCAATCTATTCCTCAATCTTTATGCCACCCGGGTCGCTAGATAGAATCGATGACAGAACCCGACGAGGAGGAGTTGGGTGACCTGCCTCCGAGCGCGAAACTCGTCTACAAGGTACTCGAGTACAATGGGCCACTGACACAGAAGAAGATCGTCGCGGAGTCGATGCTGTCAGCCAGGACGGTCCGGTACGCTCTCGAACGACTCGACGATATCGGTGTTATCACGGAGGACGTGTACTTTGCTGACGCGCGACAGAACCTCTACGAGATCGACGAGGAGAGCAGCACCGAAACCGAGCCTGCTATCTCGGACTGACCCGGGCCACGCGGAACCGGCAGTTTGTGGGAGCTGTCGGGTGCCGGCCGATTCTTTTTTCGAACTGTGAACGCCCGGTCCACAGGGCTTAGGCCGACAGCCGTCGTACCGTTTGTATGCCGATTCCGAGAGAGGAACTCGACGACCTCAGACCGCTCGCGTTCAGAGAGCCAGACGAGGTGCTCGACCCGGAGAAACTGTACACCGTCTACGAGATTGCGCGTCTCCTGCAGGGGCTGGAACCGGACGTCGAACTCGACGCGGCGACCGAGGACATCCTGCTCGACTGGACGATTCCGTGGATGCTGAAAAACACCGACGCGTTCGTGTTCGCCGAACCCGAGTCGGACGCAGAACCTGGCTACTACGGACTGGCCCGCGAGTGAGAGGCCCCTGCCGGGCACAGACCGGTCGCTACGTTCAAGCCCCGGCGCGCCCAAACGTCGCCATGGACCGGCAGCAGCTCCTCGAACGGCTCGGCGCGGAGTTCGACGGTAGCGAGCGGGCGGTTCGCGCGGTGGCCCGGCAGGCCGGTGACCTCGCCGACTCGGGGCAGTTCGCCGCCGACGCCAACCACGAACTCACCGCCGGCAGGGTCGTCGACAACCTGGCGGACGCACCCGGTGAGTTCGCGCTCGTCAAACAATGGAACTGGTGGGTTGGCTCGCTCGGACTCGCCTACGGCGACGGCTACCACCGGTTCCGGGTCCGCGCGGATATCGAGTGAGAGCGCCGTGCCCTGCCGCCCGGCCCGCGCTGCCGCCGAAAGACAGTGTCGTCCGGGCGGCCCGGGACAGCACGCACCGAGTGACACAAATCCACGGAAACCCTGACAGTGGTATGGAACTCTCATTTCTGGGCGGCGCAGACGAGATTGGGCGAAGCGCCGTGCTGGTCAACAACAGACTCCTGCTCGACTTTGGACTGGAGACGTCGACACCGCTTCGGTATCCGCTGGACGCGGAACCGGAGGCGGTCGTCGTCAGCCACGCACATCTCGACCACGCCGGCGCGGTGCCGGCACTGCTGTCTGGCGACGCCCGGCCACCGGTTCACTGGACGCCGCCGACGCGGGCACTCGCGATGGTGCTGGCCCGTGACACGCTGAAACTCCACGGCAACACCCCACAGTGTCGGTTCACCGAAACCCACCTCCGCCGACTCACGCAGGTCTCAGAGACCCACGGCTACGGCGAGTCCTTCGGGGCCGCGGGTCACGAGGTCACCCTGTTCGACGCCGGCCACATCCCCGGGAGCGCGCACGTGCTCGTCGACGACGGCGAGACCCGTCTGCTGTACACCGCCGACTTCCACACCGACGACCAGCGCCTCGTTGCTGGCACACGGGCCCGCCCCGAGGCCGACATCGTCGTCACCGAGAGCACCTACGCCGACACCGGCCACGAGAACCGCGACCAGGTCGAAAAGCGGTTCGTCGAGAGCGTCCGGACGGCCATCTGGGACGGTGGCACCGTCGTCGTGCCGGCCTTTGCAATCGGGCGCACACAGGAGATGCTCCTGCTCCTCGCGGACAACAACGTCGACTGCTATCTCGACGGAATGGGCACCGAGGTCACCCGCCTGCTCCGTCGTCACCCCGACTTTCTGCGCGACCACGACGCGCTCAAGCGCGCGAGTGCGAACGCCCGCACTGTCACCGGCCGGGACGGCCAGCGCGAGCGCATCGCCGACACCAACACCGTCATCGTCACGACGGCGGGCATGCTGAACGGCGGGCCTGCGCTCTCGTACATCCCGGAGATACGGTCCCACCCGACGAACAAGATACTGCTGACGGGCTATCAGGTCGAGGGGACGCCCGGCCGGGAACTGCTCGAGTACGGACGGCTTCCGGTCGACGACGGTGTGGTGCCGGTCAGCGCACAGGTCGAGCAGTACGACTTCTCCGCCCACGCCGACCACGAGGGTCTGCGCTCGTTTCTCGACGCCTACCGCGACACCCCGCTGCTGGTCGTCCACGGCGACGACTGCGCGGGGTTCGCCGAGCGCCTGCGGGCCGACGGCTACGACGCGAGCGCGCCTGCCGTCGGTGACCGTCTGACCGTCGAGTGACACTGTCGCCGCTCTCCCGAACCGCGCTATCCCCGCGCTGACCGGCGGGGCCGCGCCGCCGGAAACCCGGTGTGTCCTGCGAGCGGTGACCTCCGACAGGGGCGCGGGCGCACCGCCCGGGCAGGTGTGTGGTCCGTTCGAGCCGACAGGCGCGAGGGGGGGGGCACCGGCGACCCGCCGGCCTCACAGTCTCGGCAGATAGCACCGCCGTGGAATCGTCAGGTTGATGCCGCCGTATGCCGGTTCTCGGGTATGATTCGACTCGTCTGGGGGGATGGTGTCGGCCCCACAGAGAAGGCTGCCTTCGACGCCGCGCTCGACGATGCTGGTCTCCACCAGTACAACCTCAGACGGCTCTCGTCGGTCATCCCTGCGGACGTGACAGTCGAGAGCAGCGGGACCGCCCCGGACCTCGGCCCGACGGGGAACGTCCTCGACGTGGTGCTCGCCGAGCAGGTCAGTCACCCCGGGGCCCGGGCCGCCGCGGGACTCGCCTGGGCCCGCGACGACGACGGCGGCGTCTTCTACGAGGTGGGCGACACCGACCCGGAGACTGTCGCCGAACTGCTGTCGGCCGGCATCGACCGGGGCACGGCGCTGCGCGATATCCACCAACCGGTCGAAACGCGGGTCCACACCGCCGACCCCGCGCCCGACCGGTACACCGCGGCCGTCGTCGCCGCCGTCTACGGCGAGAGTTCCCCGCTCCTGTGAGCGGTGACACGACGGGACAGCGAGAACGGTGTGGTCGGTGAGGAGACGGCAGAGACAGTGTGGCCAGGCTGGGAGACTGTGCGGTGGATACAACACGGCCGGAGTCGAACGTGACCCATGGCAGAGGACAACACCGGCACGGACGGCTGCGCGGAGACCGAGCGGGTCTGGCTAGTCGAACGCGAGTACACGGACAAGGGGATGGTCACGATCGTCTACGCGAGCACCGACGGGGAGCGTCACCTGCAGCGACAGCTCTCCGAGCGGATGCTGATGCGGTCGGACGTCACCGCCGGAAACGATGTCGAAATCGGGAGACTCGAACCGACCCCCGACAGCGAGCGCGACCGCTACGCCGCCGAGGCGTCGCGGATGGCAAAAAAGTATCAACGGGACGATGCCGTGTGACACGTCACAGAGGTCCGGCACGGCTACCTGGAGAGAGTGCTGCTGTCACTCGGGAGTCCCACTGACAAGCCCACGAGTTTATTCGTGGGTAGCTGACGCGTGGAGCAGGCGGTCGGGCTACAGCCAGAGCAGTTGTGCGTGCCGGGTGCCGTCGAACTCCAGAACGCTGTCCTCGTCGACGAGGCCCTGGTCGATGGCCAGCCCCACGGCGCGGGTGCCGACGAGGTTGGCGACGTCACAGTCCACGAGACTGTCGAGGACAGTCTGCGGTTGGGCGGTCGGGCCGTCGTAGAAATCAGGCTCGACGGTCAGCGAGACGTCGCCGTTCTCGAAAGACTCGCCGAGCACGTCGGCATCACAGACAGAGACCAGTTGGCCCTTTGGCGTCTCGCGCTCGTTCAACAGCAGGTCCGGCATCTGCTCACTCCCGGAGCCTGTCGTCGAACTCCTGATCGTTCCGGGGCTCGGCGTCGATGGCCTCGCCGAGGCCCTGTCCGCCCAGACCCTCCTCGCGGGCTCCGCCACCGGACTGCTGGTCGACGAGCTCTTGCTCGTTCTCGGCGCGGAGCTGTTCGGCCCGTTCGACAACCTCCTCGGCGCGCTCGTCCTCACCGAGTTGTTCGAGCGCGAGCGCCTTCTCCTCCAGAAGGTCCGCACTCCGGTAGCCCAGGCGGATGGCGTTGTCGAAGGCGGCGACCGCATCCTCCGCGAGACCCCGCTCGTTGAGGAAAAAGCCCCGGTTGTACCAGGCCTGCCCGAAGCGGGGGTCGAGTTCGACCGCGCGCTCGGCGTGTTCCAGAGCCTCCTCGGTCCGGCCAAACTCCCAGAGCGCGTACGCGAGGTTCGTCTCCGCGGTGGCGGCGTGTTCGGAGTCGTCGTCGATTTTGAGCCCCTCCTTGTAGGCCCCGATTGCGGCGTCGTACTCCTCGAGTTCCGCGTGTGCAACGCCCTTGTTCACCCAGGCCTCCTGTGCGAGGCGGTCGTCCGCGGTGAGGCGGGCGGCCCGCTCGAGTGTCTCGGTGGCCTGCTCGTGACGGTTGATACGCATGTACTCCAGCCCGATCTCGAGCACCCGCTCGGCGTCGGCACCCTCGGGCAGTTGCTCCCCGTCGAGCAGGTCGGTGAGAACCCGCGAGTCGACCGGGTCAACCTCGCTCGGGTCGATATCGAACTCGGGACCGAGGTCGAACCCCTCGTAGGGCTCGTCGAACCCCTGCCCCTCGGAGAACTCGTGGTCCTCGGAGTTATCAGTCATAGGTTCGGGTAGAGCGGGGACAGCATTAAGACCTGCGTCCCCGACCGTTTGGTATGCGACTGTTCGTCTCCGTGGACGTGGACGGACTGGCAGACGGCATCGCCGCGATACAGCAGCCGTTCGCGGACGCGGGTGGCCTCCGACTCACCGATCCCGGACAGGCCCACCTCACGCTGAAGTTCCTCGGCGACACCGACCAGCGGCGTCTGCCCGACCTGACCGACGCCATCGAGACGGCCGTCACCGACAGCGGTGTCGCCCCGTTCCGCGCCGAGCTCGGCGGACTCGGGGTGTTCCCGGACCTCGACTACATCAGCGTCGTCTGGCTCGGTGTCCGCGAGGGGAGCGACCCGCTCACCGGGCTCCACGAGCACATCGAGGAGCGGACAACCGCGCTCGGGTTCGACCCAGAGGACCACGCGTTTACGCCACATGTCACCCTCGCGCGCATGGACCACGCCGGCGGCAAGGAGCGCGTCCAGCACCTCGTTCGGAGCCGTGACCCGACCGCCGGCACACTGACCGTGGACGCCGTCTGCCTGACCGAGAGCACACTCACCCCCGACGGCCCCGTCTACGAGACTGTCGAGCGGTTCGACCTCCCCGGGTAGTCCCGCGACGCGCGGTTCTGCGTGCCGGGAGACCACGCGGTTCTGCGTGCCGGGAGACTCCGGCGCGGAGCTCTGCGTGCCGAACGCCGGTGTCGTGTCCGGTGCCAGCCCCGGAACTGCTGTCGAAACCGACACACCAGACCGACAGTTGACTGTGCGAAAGCGTTTTGATGCCAGCACCCGAATAGGATATGAACGACGACTGTTTCGATATCAGAGCTGAATTGAATCACAGATGACCGAGATACTGACACAGGTAGCGCCGGCGACGCTCGGATACGCAGCCGTGTTCGGACTCGCCGGCCTCGCCTGTCTCGCCAGTATTCCGCGCGCACAGCAGGTCGAGAAGCCGGACGTGCGCCGTGGACTCGTCTGGTTGCTCCTCACCTCGGGTGGGTGGGCGCTTTTCAAACTCGGCTTTCTGCTCAGTCCCGGTCCCCGACTGGTGGAGGAGGCGATGTACACCATCGGACTGGCGGTCGGTTTCGGCACCGTCTGGGCGTGGCTGTACTTCTGTTCGGCCTACACCGGTCGGACCTACCACCGGCGTCCGAGATTCCGGCAGTTGGGGCTCGGCATCTTCGCGGCGGTGGTGACGGCGAAGCTCACAAATCCGATTCACGGGCAGTACTTTACCCTGGAGGAAGCAACGACACCGTTTAGCTATCTCGCGGTCAACCACGGCCCTATCCACTGGGTCGCAACGGGGCTGTCGTACACACTCGCGGCCGTGGGCCTGTTCATGCTGTACGAGCTGTACGCCGAGTCGGGGTACAACACGCGGCCGCTCGCGGCGCTCTCGGTGTTGCTCGGGCTCCCGGTGCTCCTCGACCTGCTCGCGCTGTGGACGCCGCTGATCGAGATTATCTACGCGCCGCTGGGGGTCGCCGCGTTCACCGTCGGTGTCCTCTTTGTATTCGAGCGGCGCTTTCTCGCCGTTCAGGAGGCCGGCGAGGACGACGGGCCGGCGGTGTTTCTCGACAGCAACGGCCGGGTCCAGGACTACACGCCGGCGGCAAAAACGGCGTTTCCCGAACTCAGGGACGGCCTCGGTCGGCCACTCGACGAGGTGGCACCGGCGTTGAGAGCCGTCTCCGAGGGCGGCGAGCAGGTCGTCGAGGCCGAGCGAGACAGCGGCGTTCGGTACTACATGGCCGCGACCAGTCAGATCGAACTGGGCGAGGTCGGCGGGCAGATGCTGGTGCTGTCGGACGTGACAGCCGCGGAGCGCCGCCGTCGGGAGCTGGCCCGGCACAACAAGCAACTCGAGGAGTTCGCCAGCGCGCTCACCCACGAACTGCGCAACGTCATCCAGATTATCGACAGTCGGCTGGCGGTCGCAGACGCCCGGATGGACGCCGAGAACGAGCCGGTGGCCCACGAGTCAGTCGAGCGGGCCGGGGAGATGACCGACCGGATGTCCGGTCTGGTCGACGACTTCCGGTCACTGGCCCGGTACGGACAGACCGTCGAACAGGTCCGGCCGGCCGGGTTCGAGTCCGCCGTCAGAGACGCCTGGACGAGTGCCGACACCGGCGAGTTGACCCTGACCGTCGAGGGCGAGGCAACAATCGACGCAGACCCCGGTCGACTGCGGCAGTTGCTGGTCAACGCCTTCGAGTTCGCGCGTCACAACGGCGCGAACGTGGTCCGTGCCGAACCGCTCGCGGACGGGTTCGCCATCACCGAGGACGGCGACTCCCCGACGGGCGACACCTCGCGGTACTTCGCGTTCGGTGAGGCGGTACCGGACGCCGAGTCCGGGATGAAGCTGCCGAACGTCAGGGCGTTCGCCCGCGTCCACGGCTGGACGGTCGACATCGACACCGACTACGACCGGGGAACGCGGCTGGTCGTCCAGGGGGTTTCGGTCCGGGCGTCACCGTCGGACCGGTTGGCCGTGGCCGCCAGCAGCGCGCCGGTCCCCCGCGACGGTGTCGCCGGTGACGGGTCGGCCACGGGCGGTGAGGCCGCGACGAGTACCGAACCGGCAGTGACCGGTGAGACTGCCGCTGACGACGAGTCCGCCGAAACCGACGAGACGGTCGACCCGTCAGGCCCGTCGAAAGGAACAGGAATTTAAACGGCGACAGGGTACAGTTGTACACTATGGGCAAGAAATCGAAGGCCAAGAAAAAGCGACTAGCGAAGTTGGAGCGGCAGAACCAGCGGGTCCCAGCGTGGGTCATGATGAAGACCGACCGCGAGGTCGTCCGGAACCCCAAACAGCGCAGTTGGCGGCGTAGCGACACCGACGAATGAGCGCCGGAGACTTCGAGGAGCGGGTGGTCACGGTCCCGCTTCGTGACGTGCAGGCTGGCTCGAGAACAGGCCGAGCGGGCAGGGCGATGGGTATCGTCCGCGAGCATCTCGCCCAGCACTTCTCGGTCGAGGAGGACGCCGTCCGGCTCGACCCCTCCATCAACGAGGCGGTGTGGGCAAAGGGGCGTGCGAACCCGCCGAGCAAACTCCGGGTCCGGGCCGCCCGCTTCGACGAGGAGGGCGAGAGCGTCGTCGAGGCCGAGCCCGCCGAGTAAGCGTGCTCAGGGCCGCCTTCTCCGGGTCGTCGTACGTCGGGGTGTTCGCCCGCGCAACCGACGACTGCCTGCTCGTTCGCTCCGATATCGGCGACGACCTGCAGGAGGCGGTCGGCGCGGAACTGGGTGTGCCCGCCGTGTCGACGACTGTCGGCGGGTCCGGCACGGTCGGTGCCCTCGCTGTCGGTAACGAGAACGGCCTGCTGGTCAGTAGCCGCGCCACCGACCGCGAACACGAGCGTATCGCCGAGGCGACCGACCGCTCCGTTGTCGAGTTGCCCGGTCGCATCAACGCCGCCGGCAACGTGGTGCTCGCCAACGACACCGGTGCCTACGTCCACCCCGACCTGAGCCGCGAGGCCGTCCAGGCGGTGAAAGACGCCCTCGCGGTGCCCGTCCAGCGCGGCGATATCGCCGGTGTCCACACCGTCGGTACCGCCGCCGTCGCGACCAACCGTGGCGTGCTCTGTCATCCAAAGGCCACCGACCAGACGCTCGACGAACTCGAGGAACTGCTCGATGTTCCCGCCGACATCGGGACCATCAACTACGGCGGCCCGCTCGTCGGGTCGGGACTGCTCGCCAACGACACCGGCTACGTCGTCGGCGAGGCCACGACCGGGCCGGAACTCGGCCGCATCGACGCCGCGCTGGGCTACGCCGCCGACTAGCGGTCCGACCGGGCTGCCCAGGCGGCAAAGACGCCACCTGAACCGATTTCTCACCGGGTACACGAGAACACGCCCGTCACTCGCCACGGGCACGACTGGGGAGACAGGGAGGGCCAGACAGGAATCCGAGAGCGACTCGAAACGGTCCCGGGGTGCGGGAGAGTAGGGATGGTGGTGCAGAGATTGCGGGGGAACGCAAGGGGAGTGGTAGGTTGGAGATGGGGGAAAGTGGGTGGAGGTAGTCGGTTGCACCCGAACGGGTGCAACTGATTGTACGGCGAACAGTTATAAGTATCTTCTGCCGCAGGTATCAGAGGTGATACGTGGTCACCGTCAGAGCACGTCGCGTCGGGCAGTCACGCGCCGCTGGCGTGGTACTCGAACACACACGCGAGAAAAACGGCACGAGAGGTAGTAGGTGGGAGCTAGGGGTGGGATGGGTGACACCCTGAACGGGTGCATCATGCGGTAATCGCTGGGGGTATAAGAACGTTCCTCCGGGTTTTCAGTAGTGATAATAGCTCGAACGTGGTGCCGGGAGGCGTGTGTGACGGAAAGACACGTCGGGGATGCCACTGTCGAGAGCGGGTGCTCACACGCTCGACGGGAGCTATCGTCGGAGTATCCACGCGGCAGGAGAGGGTATCCAGCGGGCACGGCCCTTGTCGACGCGGTCCTCGGGTGCAGGTTCGTCACTCGGGACGGCACTGACACGCTTGAACACGGTGACAGGGTCGCGGGTCCGGCGCCAGTGCCACCAGGTGCGGGCGATAGTCCAGAGTTTGCGAGAGCGCGACAGCGTCGGGCGGCCGGAGACGACATCGTAGTCACGGGCACGGATCAGTCGGTGGTGTTCTGCGTACAGCACCGCCGCGAGCAACACGCCGAACTGGCAGTCCTCGGGGAGTTTCTGGATACCCCGGACGCCGGTCCGGTAGCGTCGCTCGGCGCGGCGCAGTTCGGCGGCGACCGCACTCCGGAGTTCGGCCGTACAGCGCTCGGCCCGCAGGTCGTCGACGCTGACGCCGTGTTCTCTGAGCGTTTCGAGCGGGAGATACACCCGGTCGAGGTCGTGGATGTCCTCACGGACGTCCCGGATGAAGTTCGTCAACTGGAACGCCTCGCCGAGTGCCATCGCGTGTGGCCGGACCGACGGGTCTGTGACACCCATGACGGCACTCATCATGTTGCCGACTGCCGCCGCGGACCCCCGGATGTACCCCTCGACATCGTCGTGGGTCTCGTAACGGTCGGTGTCGATATCTGCCACCATCGCGTCGATGAACGCGTGGACCTCCTCGTCGGGGATACCGGTTTCCTCGCGGACCTCGGAGAACGCCTCGACGACCGGGTCCTCCGCCGGTTGCCGACCGAGTGCCTCCTCGCGGAGTGTTTCGAGCCGGGCGCGCTGCTCGGCGGGTGTGCGCTCCTCGTCACCGTCGACCACCTCGTCCGCGATGCGGAAGAAACCGTACAGAACGTAGGTCTGCTCGCGAACCCGCTCGGGCAACAGTCGGGTCGCGTAGTAGAATGTCCGTCCTGTGTTCCGGTGAATTGATTTCCCCCGGGTTCGCTGCGCCCTGTTCACAGCTTATTGTTAGGCTGGATTCGCATAAAGGTGTCACCTTCCCTGTTTGTTTATCTCTCATCTTACATATAGAGACACGAGAACGTTCTGCGAGCCGTGCGTTCAGTGCGTTCCGTACCGGCCGGGAGCGGCCCGTGTTGTCCACACGACGCGCAGCGATAGTGTATAACTCTGCGTACACGTCGCGCCGGACACAGCTGCTCGGTCTGTCGAGGTACACAGCGACGACAGGGGGCGTGTCCAGCACGACCACGGAGCAGAGACGGGGCGGGCGACCCGGGTGGCGGGCAAACGCGGTGCTTACAAGCAACGGTTACCTACAGTGTGTCGATGAGTCGTTCCAGCGAGTTCTGCCCGCGCTGTGGTGGGGCCGTCGACGGGCAAGCAACGGGGGAGACCGCCCGAGACCGTGCGCTGTGTAACGACTGCTACCTCGCGGAGTACGACCTGGTGGACGCGCCCGAGCGCGTGGAGGTGCAGGTCTGTGCGCAGTGTGGGGCCGTCCAGCGCGGGAACCGCTGGGTCGACGTCGGGGCGCAGGACTACACCGACGTCGCCATCGACGAGGTCACCGAGGCGCTGGGCGTCCACGTCGACGCCACGGAGGTGTCCTGGCAGGTCGCCCCGGAGCAGGTCGACGAGACGACAATCCGGATGCACTGCCAGTTCACCGGGAGACTCCGTGGTCGACCGCTCACCGAGGAGGTTGTCGTGCCGGTGAAACTCGGGCGGGGCACCTGCGAGCGGTGTGGCCGCATCGCCGGCGGTTCCTACGCCAGCATCGTGCAGGTGCGTGCCTACGACCGCAGCCCCGACGACGACGAGTGTGACCGCGCCGCCGAGATTGCCCACGAACTGGTCGCCACGCACGAGGCCGACGGTGACCGCGAGGCGTTCGTCACCGAGGTGGGCGACGTCGAGGGTGGGCTCGACATCCGGCTGTCGACGACACAGCTCGGCGAGCAGGTCGCGCGTCGACTCGTCGCGGAGTGTGGCGGCTCCTACACCACCCACGAGACGCTCGTCACCGAGGACGAGGACGGCAACGGGGTCTACCGGCTCACCTTCGCCGTCCGACTCCCACCGTACCGCCCTGGCGAGGTGATCGACCCCGGGGACGGCGAGGGACCGGTGCTCGTCCGAAACGCACACGACCGTCTCACCGGCCTCCGTCTGGGGACCGGCGAACTGTACGAGACGCAGTACGACGACGACGAGGCCCCGGACGCCCGCCGACTCGGCCGGCGCGAGGACGCCGAGGAGACGACGGTTGTCGCCGTCACGGACGAACACGCCGTGCAGGTGCTCGACCCACAGACCTACGAGACTGTCACCGTCGCCCGTCCGCCGGACCTCGACCCCGACACCAAGACGGTGCCCGTTATCCGGGCAGACGGGGCGGTTCACATCCTGCCGCCGGCCGAGGACACGGCACGCGCAGACGGGGGCTGACCGGCGTCGCTGGACCACCACTATTAACCGACGGTCCGTAGCGCCGCCTATGCAGGAGACACGCATCCGGATACTCGATGCACTCGCGGAGAGGCCAGTCGCCGGTCCGGACCTCGCAGACCGGCTCAGCGTCTCGCGTGCGGCGGTCTGGAAACACATCGAGGAACTGCGCGGGATGGGGTTCGAGATAGCCGGCGGCGACAACGGGTACGAGCTTTGTTCGATTCCGGAGTTCGGCCCGGCCATCGCGTTCGGCCTCGATGCGCCCCTCGACGTCGAGTATCACGACAGCATCGACAGCACGAACCGGCGGGCCCGCGGCCTTGCGGCGGCCGGCCGGGAGCGTGTCGTCGTGGTGGCCGACGAGCAGACCGGCGGCCGGGGCCGTCTCGACCGGACGTGGGCCTCGCCGGGCGGCGGCATCTGGCTCTCGGTGCTCGTCAGACCCGGGGTGCCGGCGGCGCACGCGCCGGTGTACACGCTCGCGGCGGCCGTGGCGACGACCCGCGCGGTCCGCGAGGCCGGCGTCGAGGCGAGTATCAAGTGGCCAAACGACGTGCTCGTCGGCGGGCAGAAACTCGCGGGCATTCTCACCGAGATGGAGGGCGAGGCCGACCGCATCGGGTGGCTCGTCGTCGGTATCGGGCTGAACGCGAACGTCGACCCCGGCGAGGTGCCAGCCGAGGGTGTCACCAGTCTCCGGGCCGAGCGTGGCGACGTCGACCGCCGGGTGCTGACCCAGCGACTCCTCGAGGAGTTCGACCACCTCCACCGCAACCACGGGGCGGTCCTGCCCGCGTGGCGCGAGTACGCCGACACGCTCGGCCGGCGGGTCCGCGTCGAGACGGGCGGCCGGACCGTCGAGGGGGAGGCTGTCGATATCGAGTTCCCCGGAGGCCTCGAAATCGACACCGGCAACGGCACGGTGACCGTCGCCGCGGGTGACTGCGAGCATCTCCGGCCCACCGGAGAGTGAGCGGTAAGTAAGAGGCAGACAAACGGCGGGTATGCGCGAGATTCTGGAGGCAGTCGCGGCGGGGGAGGTCAGCCCCGAGGCCGCGGAGGCAGAGCTCAAGGGGTACGCCACGGGGGAGGCCGGCCGGTTCGACGCGGCCCGGACGCGCCGCAGCGGTGTCCCGGAGGCGATTCTCGGGGCCGACAAGACCCCGGCGGAGGCCGCCGCGCTGGCGGAGACCAGTCTCGAAACCACCGGACGGGTGCTGGCGACGCGGCTCGACGAGGCACAGACCTCGACGGTCCGGGACCGCCTCGCGGAGACGGCCCCGGCGGCGGAAACCCGCGTGCACGGGCGGGCCGGCCTGCTGGTCGCCCACGGCCCCGGGTTCGAGCCACCCGACCTGGACGCACAGGTCGGCGTCGTCACGGCTGGCACCGGCGACACTGTGCCGGCGACGGAGGCGGCGGTGCTCGCCCGCGAGATGGGGCGACCGTCGACCGGGTCGACGACATCGGCGTGGCGAGTCTGGCGCGGTTGCTCGACCAGCTTCCGGGACTTCGCGCACAGGACGTACTAATCGTGGCCGCCGGCCGCGAGGGTGCGCTCCCGACGGTGGTGGCCGGTCTCGTCGACGTACCCCTCATCGGCCTGCCGGTCTCGACGGGGTACGGCCACGCTGGCAACGGCGAGGCGGCGCTCGACGGGATGCTCCAGTCCTGCACCGCGCTCTCGGTCGTCAACATCGACGCCGGATTCACCGCCGGCGTGCAGGCGGGACTCCTCGCCCGACAGTTCGACGCTGTCCGTTCGGAATCCGGGTAGTCCAGAG
>JAQCNG010000177.1 GCA_028275145.1 Halovenus sp.
TGTCCCCCGATACTGTGGCTATTGAAGTGCGTCGAGCCGGAGTTCGAAGGCCACCACGGGGAGTTCGAGGTCGTGCCCGACGAGCACCGCCGGGTGGAGTTCGCCGACCACGCCGACAGACTCGCCGTCGACAACGACCGAGGCGGTCCGACCGTCGATAAAGGAGGGGTGGTCGGTGGGCGGGGTCTCCAGTGTGCTGTCGAACGCCCGGACGAGCGCCTGCAGGCGGGCGCGGGCGTCCTCGTAGGAGACCCCCGGCTCCGCGAGCGCGCCCGCGACCGTCCGGTACTCGGCGACACCCGTGTTCTCGCTCTCGTCACAGACGGCGACCAGCCCGACCTCCGCGAGGTGCTGGGGGTACGACCGGTGGGTGTTGTTCTCGAGCACCTGGAGCACCGACGGGAGTGCCCACGGCCGGAGGATGGTGTACTCCGCGCTGAACGGCTCCTTTATTCTGACCGGCCGGCCGGCACCGACCGCGTCGTCCGTCGGGTCGAGGTTCATCCGCTCGAACACCTCCTGCTGGCTGGTCATGTAGAAGTTCAGCAGGTCCTCGAACCCGAGACCGACGAGCGTCTCGCGGACCGCGTCCTCCAGTCGGGAGCGCTCGTGGCGGCCGCCGACCGTCGAGACGTCCGGATATCGGGGCTGGAGGTCGTTGAACCCGTAGGCCCGGCCGATGTCGTCGACCACGTCGATGGGGTGGAGCACGTCGACCCGGTAGGGGGGGACCTCGACCTCGTAGCTGTCCGTTCCGTCGTCACCAGTCTCGTGAGTGCCCTCGAGTCCCGACCGTTCGAGACAGTCGAGCACCGTCTCCCGGTCGAACTCGCGGCCGAGCACCGACTCGATGCGGTCGTGGGTGATGCGTTTCCCCTTTGTCTCGAGGTCCGGCCGGTCGAACCGGCGGCCGGCGTGCTCGCCGGGTGCGTCGTCGGTGTACTGGACGGTGACCCGCTCGACACGTCCGCCGCGGGCCGAGAGGGCATAGCAGACGATGTTGAGCATCCGGTCGACGGTCCACTGGTCGGTGCCGGTCATCTCGACGAGCAGGTCCCGCGAGCTCTCGCTGACCGCCGTCCGGCGGCCGTTCACCACCGGCGGGAACGAGAACAGCCCGATGTCGTCGTAGATGGCCGGATACCGCTCCATCTCCGCCACCAGGTCGGCGTACTCTCCCCCGATGTGGTGGCGCTCGGTGACCTCGCGGGGACTCATCTCCTCGTTGCCCTCAAGCGGGACGAACCGCTCGTCGTCGGGGTCCATCGAGGTGTAGGTGACCGACTTGCCCCGCCCGCCGCGGGCGGTGCCGTCACCGCGTCCGGGGGTGTCGCTGTCGCCCGTGCCGGCCGCCGGCGCGGGTGCACCCTTCAGCATCGTGAGGTCGTGGACCCCGATTGCGCCCTTCGAGCGGCTCCGACCCATCGTGGCGTGGAGCTTCTCCTGGAGCTGGATGAGCGAGTCGAGTGTCCCGGGGTCGAGGTCCAGCCCCCGGACCACTGCACCGGTGACGTACGGTCGCTCGGGTGGGGTGTCCTGCACCTCGATTGTCCACTCGGGGTCGTTCGTGCTCGGCACGTGGATACCCCGGGCCTCGCCGTAGTGGTACTGGAGCGCACGCGCCAGCCCCTCGACGGAGAGCCAGTCGAGACGGTCGGGCTCGAACTCCAGTTTGAACTCGCCGTCGTCGGTTTCGCCCTCGTACTCGATACCGAGTCCGAACAGGTCCTCGAGCAGGTCGTCGTCGTCGATTCGCCTGCCGGTCAGTTCCCGCAGTTCGTCGGGGTCGACCTCGACGACGGGCATCAGTAGGTCACCTCCTCGGTCCGCAGGTACTCGAGATCGACCAGTGTCCCGTGGACGTCACGGATATCCTCGGCTCCGGTGGCGAGCATGTGCAGTCGTTCGAGCGCGAGCCCCCAGGCCATCACGTCGCAGTCGACACCCAGCGGCTCCAGCATCTCCGGCCGGAACAGCCCCGAGTTGCCGATTTCGATGAGCTCGTCGGTCTCGGGGTGGCGACCGAACAGCTCGAAGCTCGGCTCCGTGTAGGGGTTGTACGTCGGCTTGAACTCCAGGTCGGTGATGCCGAACTGCCGGTAGAACTCCGTGAACGTGCCCATCAGGTCACGCACCGACAGCTCCTCGGCCATCACCCAGCCCTCGATCTGGTAGAACTCGAGCAGGTGTGTCGCGTCGAGCTCGTCGTTGCGGTAGGCCTTCTCGACGCTGAACCAGCGCTGTGGCGGCTCCAGGTCGCCGAGTGCCTCGCCCGCGAGATGGCGGGCAGTCAGCGAGGTGGTGTGCCCGCGCAGCGCGAGTTTGCGCGCGAACCCCTCGTCCCACGGCGAGCGGTACCCCTCGCCGTCGGGGCCGACGCCCTCGCGGTGTGCGGTCCGGACCCGCTCGACCAGCGCCGGCGGGATGTCGTCGATTGTCTCCGGCTGTTCGAGCGCGAACCGGTCCCAGTGGGTGCGGGCCGGGTGGTCCTGTGGCATGAACAGGCAGTCGTGAATCCAGAAGTCGGCGTCGGCGGTCGGCCCCTGCATCTCCTCGAACCCCATCCCGACGAACACGTTTTTCACCCGGTCGGCCATCCGCCGGAGCGGGTGTTTGCGCCCCGCCCGCACGTCGTCGGCCTCGGCGGCGACGTTGTACTCGGCGAACTCGACGTCGCGCCACTCGCCGCTCGTGAGCAACTCGGGGGTGAGCCTGCCGACCCGCTCGGTGGCCTCGACACCCGCCATCAGTTCGGTTACGCCCGCCTGTGTGAGACCGACGAGCCGACGGGTGCCCTCGTCGCGCGCTACCAGCCCCCGGTCGACGAGACGCTCGACCGGCCCCTCCGGCGGTTCCTCGTCGGCCGCCAGCGCGGCCAGCGCCGCCGCCTCGGGGTCGTCCTCGGGGTCCGCGTCCGGGTCGGGACGGACCTCGCCGCCGTCTATCTCGCCGTAGCCCTTCCGCGCGAAGTTCGCCAGCGCGATGTCGACCGCCCCGCCGTCGAGACCGGCCGCGCCGATCACCTCGCCCATCGCGGCCCCCTCGCCGTCGGTCTCCCCACCGGCCGCGCGTGCGGCCTCGTAGAGACGGACCTCGGGCAGTCCGTTCTCGACGTACGCACGGCCCTCCTCGGTGTGTTCGAGCGTCTCGGTGGCCTCCTCGGTCACCGTGACAAGCCCCTCCTCCTCGAGGGCAAAGGCCGCACCGGTCACCGTCTCCGGCTTGAACGCTGTCTCCCCGGCAATCTCGGTTATCGGTCTGTTCTCCTGTGCGTCGGCGGCTCTGAGCACCGCCACCTGTGCTTCGGGCAGTTGCATTCGTTGATGGTAACACGGCCGGTCGTTCAGTTAACGGTTCTCACTCGCCCGCGAGATGTACACACAGTGTGTGCGACGGCCTGCGGACGTGACACGCCGCGAATCTGTCCCGGACCCGCGCTGTGAGGGGTTCGCCGCCCCGGCCCGGTGTGGGCAGGGACGGCTCCACCGCTCACCGCGGGAGAAAAAAGCCGACCCCCGTGACCGCTGGCTGGTGAGCGCTGCCTCGCGTGGGGGGGTTCGGATGGCATGTGTTATACGTTGACGCGCGTCAAAAAAGCGTTGTGCTCGCCGGGTCGTGCAGACTCGGTATCACGGCGTCGTTTGAAACCCGGCGATTCCGCAACGACGGGGGTCCAAGAGTCATCGAACGGCGTGTCCGGACTATCACGACCGGTACACGGCGAGAATCCCGCCCCCGAGGAGGACTGCGCCGACACCTCGCAGTACGAGCGCGAGTTCGCCGTCCACGTCTGCTGCCAGTGAGAACGAAACCGCGGCCAGGGCCGTCATCATTATTCCGATCGTGTCCCACGAGGTGTCACCCGTCTCGTCTGCCATTGTCTGTCGGGAAATCGCCAGCGGAGGGCTTAATTGTTCCCCCGAACCGGAAACGAGACAAACACTTTCGCCTGCACCCACGAAGGTCAGACATGGAGGACATCCCCGACACCGTCACCGAGGC
>JAQCNG010000230.1 GCA_028275145.1 Halovenus sp.
CCGGTGGCTCGATTGTCGAGAGCCGTTCCGGACTGGTCGGGTCGCTCACGTCGTAGAGGTCGACCCCGCTCGCGCCGCCGACACGCCGGCCCGCCTCGCCGACGACGCCCCCCTCGTCGTCGATTGACCACGTCTCACCACCCACCAGAAGCAGACTGCCGTCGTTGTTGACCGTGGCGTAGTGGTCGGCACCCCGTGGGGTCCGCGCGACCAGAAACGACTCCTCCCGGTCGATTGCGAGCAGTTCCTCGAGCGCGTAATCGCCGACGTGCCCGAGCGCGCTCGCCTCCCCCGGGTCGCTCACGTCGACAATCCAGGTGCCCGCGTCCCAGTAGGGCAGATACGCCGTCCCGCTCTGGACGTACACGTCGTGCAGTGTGCGCAGCGACGGTTCGACCTCGGCCCACCGGTCGTCCACCTCGAGCGGCGACCACCGCCCGACCTCCTCCGGGTCGTCGTCGGAGAAATCCACCATCACGACCGACCGTCCCCGGTCCCGACCGGTCAGGTAGACGACCCCGTCCTCGAAGTGTGTGTTGTGGATGGCGTCCCGGGTGGGGTAGAAGGTCACCTGCGTGGGGTCGGCCGGGTTGTTCACGTCGAACAGCGCAACGCCGCTTGGCAACTCCGGGCTGTACGCGGCCGGCCCGGCCACCGCCAGTCTGTCCTCCCAGGGCCAGACGTCCCAGATACCCGTGAGTCTCTGGTCGGTATCGGTCTCGATTGCGCGTCGCTCCGCCAGCAGTTCCGGCTCGGCAGGGTCCCCGATATCCACGACCGCGAACCCGTCTCCCGCGGCGACGTACGCCACGTCACCGTCGACGACTGCCTCGCGTGCGCCCTCGACGGTGACACTCCCGAGCGGTCCGTACCCCTCGGAGGAGTCCTGTCCCGTGCTGTTGCCTGCTGCCCCGACCTGTCGGCTCCGGGTCGCGCCTGCTGCGGTCCCTGCCACGCCGCAACCGAGCAGGCCACCCGCGGCTACGAGCAGTTCCCGCCGGTCGAATCTCATACGACTACATTCGTGCCCGCAGGTGTATGTGTTACTGTCCCGCTGTCACCGACCCGCCTCGCGGTACGCCCCGCGGGCCAGGTCGGGGCTCCTCTGTCCCCCGCCGGCGGACCGTTGGCGGCCCACACCGGCCTACTCCCGCCGGGAGGTTCTGTGCAGAAACACGGCCGCGGCGGCGAGCCAGATGCCGAGTTCGACCGGCGACGAGCGGGTCCCGAGGTGAACCGCGCGAACCCGACCGGGGCAAACGGCGAGTTGACCGTCATCGCGAACAACCGAACCAGAGTGGACACTCCACGAGGACTCCGAGGGCTGACCGTGCGATGCCGGTAGCCGGAAAAAACAGGCAAGCAGAGATGCGTCGAAACCGACGCCCACGTGGCCTCAGTAGAACAGCAGTCTGATGACCATCGTCAGTGCGAACAGGCCGCCCCACAGCGACGTCACGAACGTCAGGAACACCACACTCCCGAGGACACTCGATTTGAGGTTGCGCGGACTTCCCGCGAACCAGCCGAGAAATGCGATGTACACCGGCAGTCCGACGATACCGAAGATGAGCCAGACACCGGGTGGTGCGACCTCCCAGGGGTCGAACTTCGCCGCGATCGGCAGTTCAGTCAGCGCGCGGACGGCCGCGCCGGTGAGACTGAACATCATGTCGACACCTCCTCGTCATCGTCGTGTTCCTCGACGGCGTGGAGTTCGATGACGGGAAACACCTTGAGGACGGCCATGAAAAACAGCGTACACAGCGCCACCGTTCCGGCCACCGACGCCAGTTCGAAGATGCTCGGGAAGTAGTGACCCGGAACCGCCTCGTACAGCGAGAACGTGGGGTACTCCAGCCCCTCCACGACGAACAGCACCTTCTCCGAGAGCGTCGCGGCCAGCGCGAGCAGTGATACCGTCACCGAGCGGGCGGGTGTGAACACGCTCGCCCTGACCGCCTGTGCGAAGATGTACGACAGCACCAGCACCATCGTGCCGATGGCGAAGATGTACACCGGGTTGACCAGTTTCGCGGCCGTGACCGTCCCGGCGTCGACAGCGGGTGCGTAGACGCCGTTGATGACCTGCTGGAGCTGCAGCCAGATGAAAAGCAACGAGAACAGGCCGAGCCACATCGTCAGCCCGCGCAACACGTCGTCGGTCAGGATGTGGTCCCAGTCGTAGGCGCGCCGCAGCGTGGCCGCCATGATGATGACACCGGCGATTGCCGAGGTCAGCGCGATGCTGAGGAACTGCGGCCCCTGGATGGCACCCTGCCAGCCCGGCATCGACGGCAGCAGAGAGAACAGCCACGGAATCACACCGCCGTGCAACAGGAGCGGCGCGAGCACGATGATGCCAAGCGCCAGCCACCAGACCATCCGCTCGATGATCTTGTCCTCGCGCTCGGAGTAGCCGATCGTGATGACGCTGTACAGCGGCCCGAAGTGGTCGGGGAGTTTGTCGCGCAGTCGGTGGACGTCGTACCGCAGCGTCAGGGCGAGGTACGTCGCCGTCAGCACGAAATACAGCGTGATGACGGTGATATCCCACGCCAGCGGCGACGTCTGGACGGTCCACGGGTAGGACGGGACGACGCTGGTCACCAGTCGGTCGGGTCGCCCGGTGTGGATGACGATGTACAGACCGGCCATGCTGAGCGCACCGATTGTCAGCAGTTCGGCCAGTCGGGCGACCGGCAGATAGCGGTCCATCCCGAACAGGCGGACCGCCGCCGAGAGGATGATACCGCCGTGGGCGATACCGACCCACCAGATGAACGCGCCGATGTACAGCCCCCAGGTGACACCGCCACCGCTCCCCCAGTCGGCGAGACCAGTGACGACCAGCCCGTGCTCCAGTTGCCAGCCCCACAGCACCACCCAGACGAGCGCCACTACCGTCGCGACGGCACCGACGATGTAGTACCACTTCGAGGTGGACTGTGTCGGACGGACGATGTCTCTGGGTGTTGCCTTTTTGGAGCTCATGGGTTCTCACCTGTCTGTTCGCGGGCGCCGGCACCGTAGTCGAGGTGCTCCTTGCGCTCGCTCTTTATCTCCGTCCAGTCGCTCCAGCGGTGGTCGTCGCTGATATCCTCGTAGGCGACCGGACCCTCCTTTTGCTCGGCCTCCGGCCCCGGTTCGTTGCCGAGGTAGACGATGTTCGGCTCCGTGCCGAGGTTCTCGAGCAGTCGGAACGAGGAGAGCTTGCCGTCCCACTGCGTGTTCGACGTCCGGGGCCCGGTGAACTCGTGTTCCATCGCGGCGATTGTCTCGCCGGTGTCCTCGGCCGTCTGGATGCTGCTGTCGTCGAGCACCAGCCGCTTCTCGTGGCTCCGGGGTCGGTTCGGCGTCTCGACGACCGCATCGACGCTCGTCGACCCGCCGGCAAACACCACACCGGGTACGTCCTCGAACCCACCCTCGAGACGACTCGCCTCGTAGGGGGGTTGGGGCCGCTCGACGCTGCCCGTCTCGGACACCAGCACGCGCTGGCTGGCCGCGACCTGTTCGTCCCCGACGAGAGCGTACAGCCCGTACATCTCGTCTGTGGGGACACTCAGGCTCTCGACTGTCAGCGTCAGTTCGCTCCGGATCTGACGGCCAACAACGTCGGCCTCACCGTCGAGCGTGACCGTTCCGGTGCCGACTGTCGCCGTCTCGGCACCGACGAGCCTGAGTTCGACCGTCACGTCGCGCTCGCTGACCTCCTCACCGTCTGGGCTCTCCAGGTCGTCGTCGTCGAACACGACTGTCACGTCGATATCTGTCGGCCCGTCGGGGCTGATGACGCCCGCCTCTGTGCCGGGCACCCCGCCGAGGTCACCGATTTCGCTCTCCGCGAACTGCTCGCTCTCCGCGAACCCTTCGCCCTCGGCGACAACCACGGAGGCGCTGTCGACCAGCCGCCAGGGCCGGTCCTGGTCTGTTCGCTTCTCGACGTAGTACATCGGGTACCAGCCGGGGTCGGCACCGAGCGACTCACCGCCCACGTCGAACGACAGTTCGGCCTCGAACTTGTTCGCGCCCTCCTCGAACTGGTTCTCCGCACGCTGGCGGAGATACTCGTTTGCCCGACTGTCCGGGTCGTCGAGGTCACCGAAGTGGATGGCGCTCATCCCCTGGGAGTCACAGGCGTCCTGACACGCCACGGTCCCCCGGGGGTTGTCGGTGTGTTCGTCCTGTCGGGAGGGACACATCGTACACTTGCCCATCACGCCCTGGGGGGGCCGGCTGTCGGCCCACTTGCCGCGGTGGTCGTAGACGTGGTCGTTTGCCTCCGAGAGCTGGGCCTGGCGCTCGTCCTCGTCGAGTGACTGCACCTCGCTCGGTGTCTTCTCCAGATGTTCGAGTTCCTCCATCGGAACGTCGGGGTCGCCCCACTGGAAGTAGTTGACACCGTACGGGCAGGCGACCTGGCAGTACCGGCAGCCGATACAGGTCTCGTAGTCGGTCAGCACCAGTCCGTCCTTCGAGCGGGTGTGGCGCGCTCGCACCGGGCACACCTTCGCACACGGTGCGTTCGAACAGTGCTGACACGGCCGCACGAGGAAGTTCTCCTGCCCGGAGTCCTCGTCCTCGTAGGGGAACACGTACATCCAGTTTGCCCCTGTCGAGGTGCCGTTCTCGTTGACACAGCCCGCAACACAGGCCAGACAGCCGTCACACCGCTCCAGGTCGATGACCATCCCCCAGCGGTTCTGTCGCTCGTCCTCGTCCGGGGGGCTGATACCGCTGATGTCCTGTGGCACCGGGTCACTCTGCTGGTTTTCGTGTGTCGCGTACGCGCCGTACCCGAGGAATGCCGCGCCGGCGCCCATCTTCTTCATCACGTCGCGGCGCGACATGTCGTCGGCCTCGAGGTCGATATCGCCGAGTGACGACAGCATCGACCCCTCCTCGAGGTCATCGAGTTCACTCGGGTCGTCGATGTCGAGGTCGTCGAGCACCGGTCGCTCGTCTGTGTCGAACTCCTCGTCGACGTCCTCGTGATACTCCGCGTAGAACTCCTCCTCGGTTATCTCACCCGCCACGAGTCGCTGGGCGTCACGGGCCATCTCCATTCCCAGGTCCGCGTCGAACTCGGTGTCCTCGAGTTCCTCGCGCATCTGGTTCTCCCAGTCCTCGCCCATCGGGTGGAACGAGTCCTCGCTCTCGTAGGGGTGTGCTGGGTCCTCGCTGCTCGTTTCGTCTGTGCTCATTCAGATTCCTCCGGCTCCGTTTTGCTGTTGCCGCGCTGTGCACTGGCCGACCGCTGGCTCATTCGATGATGATCGCGCCGTGGTGGCCCTGTGTCGCGTGGGGCCCACACTGGTACAGCAACACACCCGAACTCTCGAGCGTTTCCTCGTGAGTGGCACCCTCGTTCTGAATGCTCGAACCGTCGAAATCGAGGTCACTGTCGGTCTGTTCGACCGAGTGGCCGCCCGACAGCCACTCCCAGGTCACGGTCGTTCCCGAGTCGACGCGGACCGCTGCGGGATTGAACTGGAAGTTCCCGCCCGGACCCACCTCGATGGTGAGGCTATCTGTGCCGGTTTCGTCGACGATGTCGCCGGTGCCGCCGTAGTTGTTCGCGTTGTTGTCGTTCAGGTAGCTGTCGGCCGTCTCCTCGGGGCTCATCTCACCGCCGTTGTCGCTACCGTTATCGCCGCCGTTGCCGCCGTCGTCGTCGCCACCGCCACCGCCGAGACACCCTGCTACGCTGATTGTCAGTGCTGTGCCACCCGCCGCCAGGAGCCTTCGTCTGTTTACGTTGAGTTCGCTCATACTGCTTCGAACTGGATTCAGAGCCAGGATAGATTTAAACCTTCGAATTGTTCCCAGTCTCTGGGACGGGTTCTGCGGGGGTCTCTGACCCATTTACCGGCTTTTGTTGCCGTCGCTGTGGAGGTTTTTACACCCGAACCCGATACAAGACCCGTTTTTTCCCGCTTGACCGTGGGTCGTGTGCGCCTGCAAAACAGCTAAACGGGGCCACAACACATCCACGGACGTGTCCGATTCGCCGCCGGTCCCGCCGCTTCTCGCGCTCGCGGTCGCTATCGTTGCCATCAGCACCGGCGCGATTCTCGTCAGACTCAGCGAGGCCCCCTCGGCGGTGGCCGCGTTCTACCGGGTGCTTTTCACCACGCTGCCTTTGCTCCCGATTGCGGTCTGGCGCTACCGTCCGGCGTTTCGTCGTCTCGGCCGTCGTGACCTCGCCGGCGCGACGCTCGCGGGCGTCGCGCTCGCGGTGCACTTTGCGGCCTGGTTCGAGAGTCTGGCCTGGACCAGCGTCGCCGCGAGCGTCACGCTCGTCCAGTCACAGCCACTGTTCGTCGTCGTCGGCGCGTGGCTGTTGCTCCGGGAGCGACTCTCCCGGCGGATGCTCGCGGGTATCCTCGTTGCTGTGGGGGGGATGGCGACGATGTCTGTTGGCGACCTGCTCGGCGGTGGACTCGTCGGACCCGACCCGCTCCTCGGGAACAGCCTCGCAATCGTCGGCGCGGTGATGGCCGCAGGCTACGTGCTCGCCGGCCGGTCGCTCCGCCAGCGTGTCGCACTCGTGCCGTACGTCGTTGTCGTCTACAGCGTCTGTACGGTCTGTCTGCTCGCTATCGCCCTCGCTCAGGGGGGCCCGCTGGTGGGCTATCCCACCCGCGAGTGGCTCGTCTTTGCCGGACTCGCAATCGGCCCGGGGCTGCTCGGACACACCGTCATCAACTGGGCGCTTGCACACCTCGAATCCAGTGTCGTCTCCGTCTCACTGCTGGGAGAGCCCGTCGGTGCGACCGTTCTCGCGCTCGTGCTGCTGGGCGAATCTCCGACTGTGTTCACCGTCGCCGGTGCTGTCGTGGTGCTGGCCGGCATCTCCCTGACGGCGAGAGACCGCGAGCGAGCAACCGCCACCGAAGCCACCGGGCAGAGCGCCGAGTGAACGACTGTACGCGTTTCTGCGCCGACCAGACCGAGCACACAGAGCCCG
>JAQCNG010000197.1 GCA_028275145.1 Halovenus sp.
GAGATTGTGGGCCAGTCCACTTGCTGCAGTGTGCCCGGGCCGCTGAACAAAAAGTTGTCGGAGACTGGCACGTACTACATCGAAGTCGAGGGTACCAGCGGACAGAAGACCACAGAGTACACGCTCGATTACGACAAGATAACACCCACAGAGAACGACCCGTTCGCACCCAACAGTAACTTCAGTGCCGCTGCCCCGCTGGGTGAGGGCTTCCACGACGCGAAACTCTGGGGCGGTGAGTCAGACTTCTACGAGATTCAGGCAAACACCACCGACGCGATTCAGGTCAATCTCGAGAACGCCCAGCCAAACGACCTGGCACTGCGTGTGTACAACAGCGACCAGGAAGAGATTGTGGGCCAGTCCGCTTGCTGCAGTGTGCCCGGGCCGCTGACAAAGAAACTGCCGGAGACCGGCACGTACTACATCAAGGCCGCAGGTACGAGTACACAGAAGACCACAGAGTACACGCTCGATTACGACAAGATAACACCCACAGAGAATGACCCGTTCGCACCCAACAGCAACTTTAGCTCTGCTAGCCTACTGACACAGAGATTCACAGACGCCAAGCTCTGGGGTGGTGAGTCGGACTTCTATCGGGTTGTGCTGACTGCAAACGAGACAATCGAGGTGAATCTCGAGAACGCTCAGCCAAACGACTTGGCACTGCGTGTGTACAACAGCGACCGAGAGGAGATTGTGGGCCAGTCCACTTGCTGCAGTGTGCCCGGGCCGCTCATCGAAACGGTGCCCGAGACCGGTTCGTACTACATCGAAGTCGAAGGTACCAGCGAACAGAAGACCACAGAGTACACGCTCGACAGTAACAGGTCGAACAACGACAGCGACGGCGATACGATTCCGGATATCATCGACGAAGCACCCAATCAGCCAGAGGATTTCGACGGGTGCCAGGACGAGGATGGGGTGCCGGACCCCTTCCTGTGTCCGCTGGCTGACGACCCACCGCAGGATCTCGACGACGACGGCCTCTACGAGGATATCGACGGTGACGGTGCGTTCGATATCTTCGACGTGCAGGCGTTGTTCAACAATCTCGACAGCGACGCCGCGGAACTCAATCCAGGGGCGTTCAACTTCAACAACGACGAAAACCCCACGGAGGTGACCATCTTCGACGTACAGGGCCTGTTCAACCTGCTCGATTAGACACAGCAGGCGGTCGGTTCGCGCAGCGGGCCACCGTCTCCCGCAGACGGTCCCTCCGGACGGCGTGTCCGGTGTGGCTCGTCTTCCCGGTCCAGTGGGCCGGCCAATCATCTCGTGAAGGCAGAGCGCCCGGACGAGCGGCCAGTCCGTTGTCGCATCGCTCGCTCGACTCCGATATCTCTCTCCGGGGATGGCGCTGTCCGGCTCAGAGGGGTCGAGGGGTGATCAGGTCGCAGGGGTGGTGCCGACGACGTCTGCAGACCCGCTCGCGTCTCGAACTCACTCGCCGAGACAGTATCTCAAAATACTTTTTTCTGTTCCGTGTGGTGTGTACTTTGGTACCAACACAGATTATGACTGAACGGACGGGTCCCCACGACGAATCGACTGATGTACTGGGCCGCGATAACGAGCGAACCACCGGTTACTTCGAGGGATGTGCCATCGACAGGCGAACGTTCCTGGGCGTCGCAGCAGCCACGGGTGCTGCGCTCAGTCTACCGGGGACAGCCGCCGGCAAAGAGCAGGTCGAAAGCGAGTTGCTGTCGAGCGTCGCGGAGTTCGCTATCAATCACACGCCGGACGACTACGAGGCAGGACTCGTCGTCAAGTTCACCGACGCCAGCGCCGCCGAAACGTTCGACGAGACGTTCAGCTACGATTACGACGACGACAGGCCTCGCCCGGCAAAGACAGTCGTCCGGACAGAGCCCACGCCTGCCGGACACGGGCGTCTCACGACACCGGAGGTCCAGACACTGCTCGGCATGGACGGAATCGAGGGTATCGATTTCTCGCCGGGTGCCAACCCCTTCTGGACGCTCGAACAAGACCCCTACGGTGACGGTGTGTTCCCACCCGTCGATGGGGCCCGGGATTACCTCTCCTTCGAGGAGACTGTCGCCGGTCTGCAACATCTCGGCGACGAACACCCCGACCAGTTGAATCTCACGACCACCGACCGGAACTCCCCGGGCTGGACCAATCTCTTTCTGGAGGCTGACGAGCGATACCCAATCTACGTGGCGCAGGTGACAAACGACATCGAGACCACCTTCGAAGAAAAAAGCAAGGTGGTCTACACCGTCAGCATCCACGGCGACGAACCACAGGGCCGCGAGACGGCAATTCGACTCATCGAGGACATCGTGACGGGCGGGGCCCCCGAGTTCGAGGCGGTGCTCGACGACGTTGCGCTCGTGTTCGTGTTCAGCAACCCTGACGGGTGGATGTCTCGGGAGCCGTACACCGAACTCCCGTACCCGCAAAGCGACAACCCGTTCGAGGGCGTTGAGTTCGACGACGTCAATCTGTTGCGCGGAAACGGCAGTTTCCCCGGCGGAACACAGACCGACACCAACCGCCAGTATCCGACAATCGGCTGGGTCAACCCCGGGTTCTACCCGGCCGAACCGGAAGACGCGCCCGAGTTTTTCGACCAACTCGTGCCCGACGCGCTCGGTGCAGTCGAACACTTCCGGAACTACCAGAACGTCGAGTTCCTGTGTGACTACCACGGGATGGGTATCGCTGACCAGATGGTGCTCAACCTCGAAACAAACGCCCCGTTCGACCACCTGAAAACACACAATCTGGACGAGGTTAGCATCCAGATTGGGGAGGGGATGGTCGGGGAGTTCGGTGACATCAGCACGATTGCCGACGACGTCGCCGTTGCACTCGAGGAACACTACTACCAGATTGACGACGGCGAGGGCGACCAGTTTGTCCCACAGGGTGGCAGTTACAACGGCCTGCTCGACTGGGGCACAATCTACGACACCCTCAGCTACCAGGTCACAGGTGCGTTCCTCGGCTGGGCCGGTGTGCCCGAGGAGCAAGGCGGTCTGGGTGCGATTACGGTCGCACCGGAGATGCTTCACTCCAACCCGAACGGGTTGGCGTTTATGAACTGGAAACCGTACTGGGCACGCCACCAGACACTCTCCTACCGGGTTTCGATGCGCGAGTACGCCAAACTGGCTGCTGCAGACACCGAAGCGACAGTTCTCACCGGCAACCGCAACACCGCCTACGTTGGGAGCAGTGAACTGACCCGCTCCTCCGATGACCTCCCGCACACGGGTGGGGAGGCTGGCTCACAGTCCGCGTCGGGGTCGACAGAGATGCGGAGAGCGCACGCGTCGCTGTCGGCCGGTGGTGTCTCCACCACCGCAATCGAGAGTCGGAGTGAGACCCACTCGATGTCGATTCAGTTCGATGCCAGCGGCGACGCCACCGGCGAACTCCGACTCCGGAATCCGGCGGGCGCGGTTGTTCGCCGGGTTGCATTCGACCAACTCGACGACCAGGTTCGTGACTTCGTCGACGACCTGTTCGTCTCTGCCCCGGACGCTGGCCAGTGGACCCTGGAGGCTCTTGGCGATGTCGCGTTCGACGTGTCGACGACCATTATCGACGCCGATGACGTTCCGGACCCCCGAAACGCCTGGGACGGCGAGGGCTTCGAGCAACGGGAGTACGAGGTCAACCCAATGCAGTTTTTTGACAACCTCGCACCCTACATCGTCGACGACGGCTCGCTACAGGGTATCACGACCGACGACGTCGCCAGCGGCCTCGACGAGTACGAGCAACTCGTAGTCTCTCATGACGTTGGAATCGACGACCCGACCTACGTCGGCGCTATCGCATCCTTTGTCGACAGTGGCGGTGACCTCGTGTTGACCGACTCCGGGGTGAACCTCCTCGGGGCGCTCGATGTCGGTGACCTGGGGACATTCGGGACCGACGACACCGAGAACGTGACCGTGAACTTCGTCAACCTCGACGACAGGGAGTTCGACCATCCGCTGCTGTCGGGCATCCGCCCCCGCCAGCAGGAGATGTGGAAGGGTCCACAGATGGGCTACACGCCGGCGATAGACCAGCCCGCGACCGTGGTCGACCCCGACGCCTTCGCGGATGCCGGCGGCGAGATGGCCGGAATGATCCGCGGTGACTCCGATGCGGTTGGCGAACCCGGTCAGGGAATCGAAGGTGACCCCGGCGTCGGCGCCGGAACAATCGAGGTCGGCGACGCCGAGGTCACGATTCTCGGGTCGATTCTCCCGCCCGCGAGCCAGCAGCAACTCCACCCCTTCGGCATGGCCGACTACGCCGTGTCGTTCATGGGGCATACCCTCCTGTGCAACGCACTCGGCTTCGTCCAGCGTCGGTTGCGCGACGGCGAACTCGTCCGGAGTTACGGGGTGGAACCGCCGGCCACAGTCCTCGGCGACCAGCGACCCACCGACCCCGACGGCGACGGCCGCTACGAGGATATCGACGGCGACGGGACGTTCGACATCTTCGACGTGCAGGCGCTGTTCGACAACCTCGACAGTGACGTCGTCCAGAACAACCCTGCGGCGTTCACGTTCGACGACAGCAATCCCGGCGAGGTGACCCTCTTCGACGTGCAGGCGCTGTTCAACAGACTCGAGTAGACGTGACAGGGGGGCGAACTCCGAAGACAGTTATTCTCACAGACGACTTACCGTGTGACGTACACGCCGAGTTGCAGTGTGGTCTTTCCCCCCGAGTCTCAACTCGGCCAATGCTCTTGTCGCATTCCCGAGGCTGTGTCGGACTGACCGAGTTTTCCGACCCAGACACCGGGTTTCCGGTGGGCGTTCGCCTCGATGACGCCGCCGGCATTCGTCGAACCCATCCACGACCGGTACAATCCGGTGGAGTTACCCGCGGCGGTGTTTGCGCTACTTTGCCAGCCCTGACCGACGAGGCACTCAGAGCGCAGGTCACCGACCAGCACCTGCTGGCTGGGGTGCCCGTCTGAGGGCGGCCGTCGTCACCACTCCTGTCCGGCGTGCGGGTTCGAGGCGGATAGAGACGCGAATGCGGTCGTCAGACTACGTCTGAGGGGCAGCAAAATCACGCAGTGATTTCGCGACGGCGTGGAACACTCTTTCTCGCGGTCTTGAAAAAGTAGGACCGGGACGCCCCGAATCAACGTCCTCAAAATCACACAGCGATTCTGATGTGCGAACGGGAGCTTCGCTCTCGTTACCGCCCGTGGAAACTGCGCTCCCTGTGGATAGCTCTGTGTCTGCAAAGCGCGTTCACCAGACGTTGTCTGGTGGGCTGTCAGACGCAGTCTGACAACGTCGTGGAAGCAGGAGGCCCTACCCTCAAGGAGCGAACGGCGTCAGCCGTGAGCGAGTATGGTAGGGTAGTTCACAGAGACGCGAAGATAGCCAACCCCGCGACGACGAACTGAATCAGACCGAGAGCGGTGAAAAACGCGCCAATGACACCAAACCGCTTGATTGCGTCTGACTCGTCCCCGGCGGTGATGTGTAGGTCGGAACTGATCCCCAGTAAATGTCCCACGGTCATGTGTGGGCGAGTTCGTATCTTTCCGAGTTTACCCATTCCGTGTGTGTTGCTCCCGACGTAGGTGGACTCGGTTCCGAGACCCTCCTGTCGCTCGACGAGAGTCTGTTTGTGACCATAAATGTGGAGTCGATCGTCGGCCTCGATTCGCCGTTCCTTGTGTATTCGCTCCCGGTTTTTCCACTCATCTTCCTTGGCGTAGATGTTGGCTCCTGTGGGGTCGACCGCTACCGTTCCGGTCTCATCGCGGAGTTGAAACGGTTCGCCTTCGGTCCCTCTGTCTTCCATATGGTAATTGGACTCCCGGTTATCACCGGTGCTGCCCGCGTCTCTATCATGATACTCCCACGCATACGCCAGACACTCCTGTTCGGAGTATTTTCCTGTTACGGTCCCGTCGAGCTCCGCCGCCGTTCCGGTGAACTCGACGAGACCGTCGCTTCCCATCCTGACGGTCTGGATATCATCCGGGTCGTTCTGTCTGAGCCGGAACGCTCTGTAGAGGTGTGTGCCCCCGAACAGTAGTATTGGCAGAATAACCACCACGACCAGAACCACAATCCCCAGTGTTATTATCACGGATACATCGATGGTTAATTCGACGATGATATAAATGACCCACGGATGTCTCTCTGTCAGAAACGAACTCGCCGTGCTGACTGTCCTTTCTCCGTCCAACAGACCGTTCCTGACAGTTCTGGGGTGGTTGACTGCCCGATGTGAGACAGCATCAGCCTGTCATGAGCGACCCCTGTGTCGGTATGGAAGCGTTCTGTGGCACCCTCTCGTTCCTCGCAAAAGAGTGGGCGCTGCAGGATTTGAACCACGTGAACGCCTCGCAGTGCTCGGCGTTCTCTAGTTCAAATCCTTCGCGGTTCACTCGTCACTGCTCACGTTCGTTCGCAGGATGAGTGGGCGCTGCAGGATTTGAACCCGCGACATCTTGGTCCGAAGCCAAGTGCTCTGTCCAAGCTGAGCTAAGCGCCCTGTACATGTGATTGCATGGGCACCAATAATAAACGCACGGATTGCCCACGCGCAGTACCCGTAGCCGGTACGGGGCGTGCGGTCGGGCAACACACAGCACAAAATCGGCGCGACAGGGCCGCTCGACCGCGTACACACCGGTTAGAGGCGTCCTCGAACGGGAAAGCTTATGAATCGGCTCGGGATAAGACCCGGTGTATGGCAGACCTGATTGTCAAAGCCGCCGTGAAAGAAGAGCTCGAGGAGATGAACGTCGCGTCTGACTTCTACGCTGCACTCGACGACGAGGTCGAGGAACTGCTGGCCGATGCCGCCCGCCGAGCGGAGGACAACGACCGGAAGACGGTACAGCCCCGCGACCTGTAACTCCCTCCGGACAGACACCTCCGGGTCTACGATTTTTCGAACACCTGTGTCGCCACACAGTCACGGCCACCAGAGGGTGTTGCTCACGGACACTGTGCTGTGAGTTCACGTCGACGACGCGACAGTACGAGAATCGGACGCCCTGGTCAGGGGGCCGCAGCGGAGAGCTCCGTTGCGAGCGCGTCGAGCAGCGCCTTTCTGGCCGCCTCACGTTCACCGGCGAGGAACTCGATGCGGCCGTCGCGGGCCCCGCGTGCATCGAGCGCAGCCTCGGGTGCGCGCTCGCGAGCGGCCGCGGCGACACCGTCGACGTCCAGGTCGTCAGCACCGCGCACGAGACACTCGTCTGTGTCGAGCCCGACCAGTGCGGCCGCATCCTCGCGGCGACCCAGTTCGTCGAGCAACAGCGCTGTCGGCGGGAACTCGTACTGGTGGGTGTACGCCTCCGTGTCGAGCAGGAGCACCGTCCGGCCGTTCAGGGAGTGGCGCTCGAGATTCGCCCGTGCCGTGTCGATGGCCGACTCCATGCGGGTCCGGTACTGCTCGCTGACCTGCTCGGCCAGTCCCACGTCGGCGTCGTCGTTGAACAGGAGGTCCGCGACGAGTTCGCGCTTGTCCTCGTAGGCCTGGTAGTGGGCCACGAGCGCGAGTGCCTCGCGCACCACCCGACTCTCCTCGGTGTCGTAGCCGGCCGCGGCCGCGAGGTCGGTGTAGACGTCCGTGGCCTCGCTCCAGGCGCTCACCGCCGGAAGATGCCGGAGTTGCTCGTGAACGTCGGGGTTGACCGTGGCGGCGACGGCCCCGGCCAGTGCAGTCGAGAACGTCGGCTCCTCGGGCGCGAGCGTCAGGTCGGCCACATCGCCGACAGCGGCCTCGACGGGTCGGTCGTCGACGACGACCCGCTGAGCGCCGTAGACCCCGAGCAGGTCGAGCGCGTCGACGGATTCGGGCGACCCGGCACCGACGAACACGAACAGCGGCACCGGTTCGTCGTGGCGCTGCTCGGCGGAGAGCATCGTGGTCACGTCCCGGGTGGCGTCGTCCATGTCGTACACAGAGCCCTCCAGCGGGCGGCGCTCGAACATGTGGTACTCGGCGTCGCCCTCGCCGTGGTGGTCACGGACGAGCGGGAGCGTCGCCCGCTCGATTGCGGCCCCCGCCACGTAGCCATCGACGGTGCCGGCGTGACGGACCACTACCGGCCGCCCCTCGATGACTGCCCGGCGAATCGCCGCCGCAACGTCCGCTATCTCGTCGGTGAGTCCTTCCACAGCGGGGTCCTCACCGAGCGTCTCGACAGTGTCCGGCCGGGCGCGCTCGACCAGCGCCTCCTGCATGCGCTCGGCCACCGCGTCGCCTTCTTCCGCCGTCAGCGCGTCGAGCGTCTCTGTTTCGACCTGCAACGCGCCGCGGTGGTTCTCCGGTTCGCCATCGAGACGCACGACATCGCCCTCGTCGACCTCGGGGTAGGCACGCACACCGGCCTCCTCGAAGGCCGCACACTCGACGCTGTCTGTCTCGTCTCGCAGTGTGAACACGGTCGGTCCGCTGGTCTGGTGGGCCTCGACGATCTCCCCCTCCAGACGGACCCGCTCGCCGACGAACTCCTCGAGTTCCGCCACTGTCACGGGTGTCGGTTCGCCCCGTTCCTCGCGCTCGATTTCGCCGTCCGGGTCGCCCGACTCCGACGTTGTTTCCTCCGCTGTGCCGTTGCCCGACCCACCGGAGGCGTCCGGAGACCCGTCGGCATCCCCGGCGTCCGCGGGGACTGTCGTCTTGACCACCCCCTCGCTTCCCGACTCTTCGGGGTCGAGAAGTTGCTCCTCGTCGGCGTCGGGGTCGTCCACGAGTGCGCCACGGAACCGGGAGCGGTCCTGTCGGATGGACCAACTCAGGTCGACGTTCCCGTTGTCTCTGACGTTGTTTACCTGGACGTACACCGTCTCGCCCGGGTCGAGGTCGATGCTCTCGAGGCGACTGTCGAGTTCGCTCCGGTGGAGCAGACCGGTCACCGATTCGCCGATATCGACGAAGATGCCGAAGTCGGCGAACCCGTCGACCGTTCCGCGGTAGTACCGGTTCGTCGTCAACTCGTCCGGGTCGGTCCCGCGGAACTCGAAGACGACATCCTCCTCGTGAAGCGTACAGACACGGCCGTCGGCAGATGTGCCACAGATGATGCACGAAGCCATTGTAGAAGTGAAGTGTACCCGGCCTAAAACTGTTGTCGAATCCGTTTCGTGACGCCGTCGGGAGGCCACCGCGTTCTGTTGCCCGGCGAGACACTCCCGTGGACGGCCACGACGGCCCCCGACGGGCGATGTTACTCGACGACAGCGGCGTCGTCGGCGGGTTCCAGGCGGGCGAGCGGGAACGCGTACCGGCGGGGGTCGTCCCGGCGGGCAACGTCGGCGGCGTAGACGGCTTCGACGACCGGGTCTCCGGGCGGGTACCCGTTGTTCGAGGGGTGGGTCGCGACGGTGGTCTCTGTCGCGGCAATCTCCACCTCGTCGGCGCGCTGGGGTGAGACTCTGACCACCACCAGACGGTCGCCCGTCTCCCGGTCGAGAACAATATCACCGGGGTCGACGCCACAGGCCGGACAGAGCACCGGTGGCTCCCCGGCGGGGTCCGTCTCCGCGCCACAGGAGCAACAGGTGGGGTGTTCGCCCGGTGGCGGCACGCGACCGGTGGTGATCTCCAGCGCCACCCGGCGGAGGTGCTTGCAGGTCTCGTCGCGCATCTGGGCGTCCGGACAGCTACACGACCCCTCGGCAGGGTCGACGACGTAGCGCGCCCCGCTCTGACTGTCGACTGCGTACGTCTCGCCGAGCGGGTGGACGGCCATGCGCTCGGTCCAGGCGCGCAGACCGCGCTCCGAGAGCGTGCCCGGGTCGGGTGCGAGTGCGACCAGTTCGTCGGTCGCGGGTGGTGGAGCCTGACTCATCTGCATCGGACGCAGCTTGTTTGCTGTCTCGTTCAATACGTTGATAGGTGCTCCAGGCACCTAACTGATTCGGTGACTGTGACAGTCGTGTTGTCTGCCGGGCCCAGACAGTCAGTACGCAACCCTTTTGACCGCTCCTCTAAAAATCGCGGACATGGAACTGGAGCGGGACCTCGTCGTGCAGGTCGGTATCACGGTTGCGGTCGTGGCGCTCTTTGTCCTCGCGCTCGCGGTCCTCAGCACCGCCTACGGTGACGAGGTGACCGTCGACGAGCGGTCGCTCAACGGCAGTATCGACGGCACCTACGAGGGTGACATCGCAGACGGTGCGGTGACACTCGCGTTCGATGGAACATACAGCAACAACGTCGAGGTGAGTCTGGACGGCACTGTCGAGGGCACCGTCGAGAACGGAACCCTGACCGGGGCCACCTTCGAGGGTGAGGTCAGCGGCGCAATCGACGGCAACGCCACCGGGACTATCACCGACGCCCAGCTCGACCAGGAGTCGCTGAAACTGGAGGGTCAGTTCGACGGGACGGCGACCGGAACAACCGCGAACGACCTGAGCGCTGACGGCGGCATTCTGCTCCTCGGACTTCTGGGGGCGTTCATCGTCGCGATGCCGGCGTTTGGCTATCTCATCCAGCGACTCAAATCCGACGACGAGGAGTGACCGGCAGGGGTTTTTAGCCTGTGGTCACAAACCACCCGTATGGTCGAGCCAGTGCTCGTTCTCAACGCTGCGCTGATACTGCTGACGCTTCTCACGATGGCGGGGTACGCCTATCTCGACGCACCCGAGTACGATATGAACCCCACGAAGTGGGCCGCAATCTCGTTTTTCATCCCGCTGTTCGGCTTTTTCGCCTACATCTTCGAGCGCGACGAGCGCAAACCCGACCCCGACAACGACCGTGAGGATATGTTCGTCGACGGCCCGTTCAAGGTGCACAAGTCCCGGGCCGACGACGTCTCCTGGGTGTCAGACCCCGACGAGGGCGCCGGTGGCGACACCGAAACCGGCGACGAGAACCAGAGCTAACTCCCTCGGTTCGGGCGCGACCACCAAACCGTCACACGGGGTTCAGTCGTCGCCGAAGGTTGCCTCCGCGTCGGCCGGCACGTCGAAGTCGTGGAAGTGCTCGCCGCGCTCTCTCGTGAGGATGTTCAGCGCCGCCGACGCGCCGTCGCCCGCGGAGATAACCGCCTGCCACTCCTCGGCCCGGACCATCGCACCGGTGGCGTAGGCGTCGTCGACACTGGTTTCCATTGTCACGTCCACGTCGACCACGTCGCCGTCGAACTCACAGCCGAGTGTCTCGGCCAGTTCGCGGTTCGCACCGGTCGCCAGCACCACGTAATCGGCTTCGACGTCACCGTCGTCTGTCGTGACGGTGAACCCCTCCGCCTCGGAGGAGACGTCGGTCACCTCGACACCCTGTTCGCGCGTCACCCCGAAGCTATCGACCTGCGCCCGGAGTGTCTCCAGGTAGGCCGTCCCGTCGACCGAACCGATACCGGGGTAGTTGAACAGGTGTGCTTTGTGCATCCAGGTGTCGTCGGTGTCGAAGACTGTCGCCTCTTGACCGTTCTTCTGGAGGAACAGGCCTGCAGTCAGGCCGGCGGGACCACCGCCGACGATTGCTACATCTGCCATGTCCGGACTAACGACCGGCATCCACTTAACTGTGATACTGTCGGCTGTAACTTCGTGGAACGATTCAGCACCTCGGGGTGTCGAAACATGCCATGGGCTTACAGCCGACAGTATGAACCGGTTTTCCGCTCGGATACCCTACCGAACGAGGTTCTCCCGGAGCGTTCGCATCCGGTCGGCGGATTCGGGTCTGTTGTCCACGTCGGCCAGGTGCTCGGCCGCCTCGAGCGTCCGGACCGAGTCGTCCAGAAAGGAGAGGATGTCGCCGGGGTAGGCGTACAGCATGTAGTCGTCGCTCATCACGTCGACGACTGCCTGCGGACCGAGCCCCTGCTCGCGGAGCTCCAGCAGGTACCGGACGAACTTCCGCTCGGGACAGCCACAGTGGGGGTTGGCCTCACAGCTACAGTCCATGAAATCCTCGGCAAAGTCGAGCACCCGGTCGCGGGTCGCCTCGTCGAGTTTCTGCAGTCCCTCACCCTGATACAGAATGTCCATCGTCGCCCCGCTGAACGCGCCTTTCGGGAACGACCGCTCGAGCTGGGAGGCGAGCTGGCGGTGGTTTTTCACGTAGATCTTGTCGGTAACGGCCACACCCCACTGTACCCGCCTGAGCGACTAACACCTGTCGGTAGCGAGCACCGCGGTCAGACGGGATAGTCCGGTCCGAGCAACCGACAGTACAGGCGGGAGAGTCGGCAGACACCACCTCAGCAGAGCAGCAGGTACAGCCAGTAGGGCAGTTGGACGATGCCGTCGCCGAGATGCTCGACGGGTCGCCCCTCCCGGACAGTGTCGCTGGTGAGCAAGAGCCCGAGCGGTGTGTCGTAGCTCCGCCTGAACTCGCGGAGGGCCGCCAGCGAGTCGTCCCGCTCGCGGGACTGGTAGGCCATCCCGATTGGGACGGGGGTGTCACCGACCTCGAAGACGTAGTTGAGCTCCCCCTCCCGGCCGCGCCAGTACTCGACAGAGGGGGGTCTTTCCTCGCCCTGCGCGGCGTTGAGGCCGTAGGCGAACCGCATCGTGTGGTCGAACGCCGCGACGCGGGCGAGGTCGGCCTCCATCTCGAAGTCGTTCCGGACAGCCGTGGGGTCGCCGTCCGTGAGCGCGGTCACCAGCCCCGTATCGCGGAGAAACAGTTTCACCGACCTGGGACGGCTGTTGTCGTACTCGGTGATGCCGGTCAGCAGGTACAGCGCGCTCAGCGTCGGCAGATAGCTGTCGGCGATTGTCCGCCGGTCGACGTCGAACAGGTCGACCAGCTCCTGGTACCGGATGGCCTCGCTCCCCCGGTTGCGGGCCGCCAGCGCACAGAGCCGTTCCAGGTCGGCGATCGTCTGTATCGACTCGAACCCCGGCACGTCCCGGTACAGACCGTTGCGGACATCCTCGCGCAGGCGCGTGTAGTCCTCGGTGGTCAGCGCGGCGGCCGACTCCACGACGTCGTCGCGCTCGTAACTGATGGTGCCGCCCATCGCGAGGTAGTCGACGACCTGGGACTGGATGCGGCGCGCCACGTTCGCGACGTTGTCGTATTTCCGGTTCAGTTCCGACACCAGCGGGGCCACGTCGCCGCTCCGGAGCGCCGCCGGCAGACTGTGCTCGCCGCTCCGCAGCGACGTCGGACTGGTGCGTGTCTCCCCGTTCTCGAACTCCGGATACACGGTGAAGATGTGGTCGCGGAACTTCTCGGGGAGGATGGGCTGGATGGTGTACTCACCGGGCGTCTCGGCATCCTCGAGCTCCCGCCGGACCTGTGTACCGGCCGTGGCTGTCACGGCGACGTACCGGTCCGGAGCCTCCTCGAGCAGTTCCGCCACGGGGACCCCCCACCGGTCGACTGTCGGTTTGTTCGGGTGGTCTATCTGGTGGACGTCGTCAAGCAGCAGAAACTGTGGTCCATCGGGGTCGATACGGCCGAGAATCCGGCTCTCGTAGTACCGCACCGCCCGACGCAGCTGTCTGTCGGACTTGAGCTGGTACAGCGGGTTGGCGTCGAAGGGCAGATAGAGGAACCGCTCGGGCGCAGAGCCCGTCTCGATGCACCGGTGGACGAACTGGTGAAGCAGTGTCGTCTTGCCGACGCCCTGCCGGCCGACGAGCCCAAGCAATCGCTGGTCCTCGAACTGGCTGTCCGGCTCTCCGGGGCGGACGAGATTGTAGAAGTCGCTCTTCTCGCGTGACGGGAGTGAGAACGCCTCCGTGCCACTCTCCCACCACCTGTTGTGGCTGTGGAGCGCCTGCACGAGCGCGTCACTCGCGTCTACTGCCATTGTTGTTCGAATCAGAACCCCGTTGTAATGACTGTTTCGCCTCGCTACTCGACAGTTCGACGATAGTTGTCTGTGCGACATGCGTCAGACAACGGACTCAAGACCACGTCGTGGCGAGCAAAAGACACCACAGTGCATTTTTTGTCTCGTATAGCATCTCTGGAGTATTTTTTGCCGAAGTTTTTATTACACTGGGATTCGTAGGAGACGGTGAAGAGAGAGTTGCGTTAGGTCGGGCGACCACAGACACCGTCTCGGGGGTGTGTCCGAACCGACATCGTGTTGTTGTTGATCGACCGCGAGAGCACACACGAGCCAAACACATGAATACGATACACACCGACCTAAACGAGGGGGTACACCTCGATATCGAGGTCGAGTTCCTCACCCGGCGGGTTGTCCGCCGGGGCGACGAACCAGTCCACCGGTTGCTGGTTGCCGACAGCCGCGGGACCCAGTTTGCGGTGCTGACGACGCCGGACTGCGACATGCCTGTCGGACTGCGGGCCGGCGAGACGTACCGTCTGTACGGGTTGCTCGGAGCCGACCCTGGGGCGGATAACGAGCCCACCGGCGACGGGATGGACTGTCCCACGTGCGGGTCGCCTCTCCGCCCGGAACGGGTTCTCGACGCAGTCGACAGCGCGGTCAGCGAGGCAGCAGACCACCTCGGTCTGGAGAAGCCGTTCGGTATCATCGACAACAGAACCTGTCTGCGGGAGTCCACGGCAGAAACCACGCCGGCCGAGGACTGGATTCCGATGGACGCGGGCGGTTCGACGGGCCGACTCGAGATGGTCTGCACCTCGTGTCACCGCCGCGTCGCGGGCGGCTGTGCCGACAGCACGGCGGAGAGCCGGGGGGCCACACCGACGGGAGTGGAGACGGACCGCGCCGGCGCCGACCGGGAGCCGACCGCGACCGGTTTCCGCGCGAGCATCGCAGGGGGGTACGTGCCACAGCCAGCAGCCGTCCGCGACTGTGCGCTGTTCTGTGAGCACCAGGTCGCGGCCGGTGAGCGAACCGAATCCGACGGGGTGTTCACCCCCAGAGTGGGTGCAGGGGTGTCCGAGCATCCCCTGACCGGTCAGACCGAGCGCTACCTGTCGGTCGGTCTGGACGCGACCTTCGAGGGCCCTGCGTTCGTGGGTCCACGTCTGGAGATGGTTGTGGTGCTCGACATCTCGGGGTCCATGGAGCGTCCGGTCGGCGTGGACCCACACGGGGAGCGCGCGCCGGCCGACGCCTCGGACGGGGACGTGACCACGAAACTCGAGCGCGCGTCGCAGGTGCTGGGTGCGCTCGCGGAGCAACTCGGCGAAAAGGAGCGACTCGGTGTCGTTCTCTGTAACCACCGGGCACACGTCGCCAGACCGCTCCGGGCCGTCGGGGACGCGGACGTCGACGCGATAGCCGGGCACCTTCGCGACCTGGACTCCGGTGGGGCCACGAATCTGGCCGAGGGCTGTGAGACGGCCCGCAGGATGTTCGCCTCGAGAGACCAGAACCGCCGGAGCGAGCGCCGGGTGGTCGTCCTGTCCGACCTGCTGGCGAACACCGGGACGACGGCCGCCGACGACCTCGCGGCCACGTTCGCCGACGCGTCGACACGCGGCATCCACCCGACGCTTCTCGGAATCGGTCTCGACGCGAACGCCGAACTCGCGGCGAGGCTGACCGAGGTTCGTGGTGCGAGCTACTGTGCCGTCTCACCGTCGTTCGAGCGCCGACTCGACGGGGCGCTTGACTGCCTGTTCACCCCGGTGGTGTACGATCTCACGGTCGAACTCGACGCGCCTGGCTACGAGATAGCGGCGGTCCACGGTCGCCCGCCGGCCGTGGTTGCGACGGACACACTCGTCCACGCCGGAACGCTGTTCCCCTCGGTCAGTGATGGCGTGATCCACGGCGGGCCCGTGCTCGTGCGGGTTACGGGAACGGGCAACGACCCGGAGCCGGAGCTGTGTGTCTCGTGGACGGAGCGGGGCGGCGGTGAGTACACCGAGCGGATTCCGGTCGACATCCCGGACCACCCCGGGACGTTCACCGACGACGGCGTCCGGACGGCGGTTGCGCTGGGCCGGTACGGTCGCGAACTGCGCTCCTGGGCCGCCGACTGTCACGAACCACTGGCGGCCGCCCGGGACCCGGACAGAGACGGCCCTCCGAGAGTTCCTCTGGCCGTCTCGACACGGCAAAACCGGCGGTTCGAGCAACTCCGGGCGTATCTCGAGGGCGAGATGGAGCGAACGTCCAGCCAGGGTCTGCAACGCGAACTGGAACTGCTCGACGCGCTGTCTCGTCTGGGCCCGGGGACGGCCGAGGTGGCCGACTGACGCCCGTGTCGGCGTCTGACCGCGAGTACCCCACTCGTCGGGACTGGGTGCTCTGTCCCGACACTGCTTAACTGTCGACGTAGAGTCCTGTCTGCCACTACACGTCGAAGACAACGTACGCCCGCCATCCACCCGTCGTCTCCTCGAGTGCCATCTCCGAGTAGGTCACGGCCTTCAGGTCCCGGGCGTCGACCCGGTCGAGCGGGACACCCCGGTACTCCCCGTCGACGTGCCAGCGTGCCTCGGCGTCGCTCTCTGTGCTGTCTCCCTCGCTCTCCGCAGGCACGCGCCCGACCCGTCCGGAGTTGTCGACCGGCAGCACAGACCGGATGTCGCGGTCGTAGATGAGTTCGTCGAGGTAGTCGAACAGCAGCGCCTCGCGGGACTCGGCGGTCACAGCGACACTGTGTCGGTCGCCGGCATCGGGCCAGTCGACACACATCGCGGCGGCCATCCCGTCCGCGACGGCACCGAACGTCGCGCCGAGGCTCTCACCCGTTGCCTCGACCGCCACGTCCGCCGTGTGCTCGCGGAGTTCGTAGCCCATCAGGAGACGGTGATGGCACGGCCGTGGTCGATTGCCTTCTCGAGTTCCTCGGCGATGGCGCTACCCCGGGAGACCTGAATCTCGCCGCCCCGGGAGACGGTTGCGGTGAACAGGTACTCGCTGTCGGCTTTCACCTCGACGGTCTCTCCGCCCGCGCCGTCGACCGGGATGACGACGTGCTGGCTGGTGACCTCCGGGGCGACCGTCCGGCTGTCACCTGCGCTGTTGCCGATGCCGGTGCCGCCGCCGCTGGTGCCGCCGCCGCTGGTGCCGCCGTCGGGCCGCTCGTCGTGTGTCCGCACGTCGATGTCGATGCCCAGACGCCCCTCGATGTCGGAGATACGGCCGCCGCCCTTGCCGATGACCGCCGAGATGTCGTGTTCCTCGACCCAGACGACCGCGGTGTTTGGCCCCTGGAGTTCGACCTCGACGTGACCCTGTGCAATCGCGCGAATCTCGCGCTCTATCTCCTGTTTTGCGACCTGCTCGACGCCCGAGTCGTCGCTGTCACCGATCGGCACGGTGACGACCTGGCGGTTGAACGTGTATATCTCGAACTGTGGCTCGCCGGTCTCGAAGTCACGGACCATGATAACCGGTCGCGCCAGGTCCGCCTCCTGTAGTCCCTCCGGGAGTTTGACCTCTGTGCTCACGTCGTAGACTGTGGTGACCTCGCCGGCCTCGATGAACACGACAGTGTCGACGACCTGCGGGATGAGTCCGAGTTCGACCCGCCCGATGAGTCGCTGGAGCGAGTCGATTGCTCGCGTCGCGTGGACGACACCGATCATCCCGACGCCTGCGAGACGCATGTCGGCGAACACCTCGAAGTCGTCGGTCTTGCGGACCTCGTCGTAGATGGTGTAGTCCGGCCGGACCATCAGCAGCGAGTCGGCCGTCTTCTCCATCTGCCCGCCCAGTTCGGTGTACTGGGTTATCTCGGGGCCCACCTGCAGGTCACGGGGCTTTTCCATCGTCTTTACCACGACACCCTCGCCCTGCAGGTACTCCGCGACCGCCTGTGCGAACGTGGACTTGCCCGCGCCGGGCGACCCCGCGATGAGCACGCCACGCTGGCGCTCGCTCAACCGGTCCCGGAGCGCGTCTGCGTGTGCATAGTCCTCCAGCGCGGTCTTGACGATCGGACGGACCGCCGTTATCTCCAGCCCGTCGCTGAACGGGGGGCGGGCAATCGCGATGCGGTACTCCTGGAACTGGACGATTGTCATGCCCGGTTCGTCGAGTTCGACGAACCCGTCGGGGTGTGTGTTCGCCCCCTCCAGCACGTCCGCGGCGTACCCGCGGAGCGCAGCCTGGTCGAGGACCTCCTCGCCGATGGCCCGGTAGCGCATCTCACCGACGTCGCCCCGCTTTGCCATCGGCCGGACGTCGGTCTTGAGGTGGACACTCATCGTCGTCTCGTCGAAGAACTCCTCGATGTCGAGGCTGCTCACCTCGCGGACAACGGGGTCCAGCGAGACAACGTCGATTCCTTTTGCGCGTGCGGTTTCGGCCTGCACCTCGTCGCTGGTCACGAGCGTCGCGTCCCGGTCGGCGGCGACCTCCCGGATGACCGCATCCAGATCCGCCTCCATCTCGGCCTCGGTCCCGGAGTGTCCGCCCGGCCGCTCGCCGACGTAGCTGACCGTCACGTCACCGGTCTCCTCCAGGTCGAGCAACCGCTGTAGCTCTGTGAGCCCCTCCCAGCCGGTCTCCCGGCCGTCGTTGGCCTGCCCTTCGAGTTCGCTCACGACAGTCTCCGGCACCAGCACGGTTGCGCCGGCGAACTCGCCGTCCTCGACACGGTCGGAGATCCGCCCGTCGATGACGACACTCGTATCCGGAACTAGTTCCATGTCCCAGATTAGGCGAGCAGTTTCATCAACCTGTCGAGACGGGCGTCACCCCCAGTCCCGGCAGGCGTCTCGCCGACCGGGTGGCACGGTCCCGGGGACAGCACTGGCCCGCCGGGGTCCCCGCTCGACGCGGGTCCGCCCCGGTGTCGCCGCGACCGGACGAGTTCGGGCCCCCGCGAGCAGCGGGACCGGCGGATGCACTTTTGCCCGCCTGGCCACAACCCCAACCATGGCCAACCAGTTCCACATCGTCGACGTGTTCGCACGGGAGCGGTACACGGGCAACCAGCTCGCGGTTGTCACCGACGCGGGTGACCTCTCGGGCGCCGCGATGCAGACAATCGCTGCCGAGATGGACTTCTCGGAGACGACGTTCGTCACCGGGCCACCCGAGAACGGCGCGTGGCCGGTCCGCATCTTCACACCTGCCGAGGAGGTTCCCTTTGCGGGCCACCCCACGCTCGGAACCGCGTCGGTCATCCGCCAGCAACTCGCCGACGGGACCCCCGACACGGTGGCGCTCTCACTGCAGGTCGGCGAGATTCCGGTCGAGGTGCGGGAGAGAGACGCCGCCGAGACGCTGTGGATGCGCCAGCAGCCACCCGAGTTCGGAGAGACCCTCTCACCTGACCAACCCGCCGCCGTGCTCGGGCTCTCGGCGGGCCGACTCGACCACGACTGGCCGGTCGAGGTCGTCTCGACCGGACTCGCGACGATAATCGTGCCGCTGGCCGACCGGGCGGCGCTGACGGCAATCGACCTCGACAGGGAGGCCTACGACAGCCTCGTCGGCGGACGCGAGGCGAAACTCGTCCACGCGGTCTGTCCGGAGCCGCGCGGGGCCGACAACGACCTCGCGGTGCGGATGTTCTCGCCGTACTACGGGGTGCCGGAGGACCCCGCGACCGGGTCGGCAAACGGCTGTCTGGCGGCGTATCTGGCCCGCCACGGGTATCTCGGCCCCTCACCGGTCGAGGCCCGGGTCGAACAGGGCTACGAGATCGGTCGCCCGTCGCTCTTGCATCTCGCCGCCGAGAATACCGGCGACGGCGTGTCTGTCGAGGTCGGTGGCCGAGTCGTCCCCGTGGCCCAGGGGGACCTGCTGTAGGTCGATGTGCTTGCGGGGCCCGCGCTGGGACTGTCTGCAATCCAAATGTTCTAGTTTGTTGATTACCATACACACTCATGCGCGGAAACTACACGCTGCTTAGCGTCTGGGGAATTCCGATACGGATCAATATCTCACTGCTTGTGTTCTTGCCAATACTGGCCTGGCTCGTCGGGAGCGGCGAACAACTGGCAACATACGAGACGATGATAAACTCACTCGCGCCTGTGGGTGTCGATGCAGCGGGACTCGAGGACACGGACCGGTGGCTCATCGGTTCGGGTGCCGCAGTCGGCCTGTTCGCGAGCGTCACGTTCCACGAACTCGGCCACGCCTGGGTGGCGATGCGATACGAAATCAGAGTCGAGTCGATTACGCTGTGGATTCTCGGTGGCCTCGCCAGTCTCTCGGAGATGCCCCGGGAGTGGAACCGTGAGTTCTGGATTGCAATCGCCGGTCCCGTCTCGAGTCTGCTGCTCGCGGGGGCGTGTGTCGGTGCGCTTGCCGTTCTGCCGGCGGAGGCGACCATCGTTGTGTTCGTCGTCGGCTTTCTCGCGGTGATGAACGTCGTCCTCGCAGTGTTCAACATGGTCCCCGCGTTCCCGATGGACGGTGGGCGGGTGCTGCGTGCGCTGCTCGCGCGCAACCGGTCGTATGTCGGGGCCACCCAGGCCGCCGCCCGCGTCGGGACGCTGTTTGCACTCCTCTTTGCCGTCGTGGGTATCGTGGTTGTCTTCTCGCCGATTCTGGTCTTGCTCGCGCTTTTCATCTACGTCGCCGCGACGAGCGAATCGAAGAGTGTCGTGCTCGGCGAACTGCTCGGCGGACTCACCGTCGCCGATATCCTCGGCGAGTCGACACCGGTCGAGGCCGACGATTCCGCCGCCGTGGTGTTCGACCGCCTCGTCGGGTCGCGCCGGACCGACCTCGCTGTCGCGGAGAACGGACGCGTTATCGGCGTCGTGACCGGCGAGATGCTCCGGGAACTCCCCTTCGAGGAGTACGAGACCACCACGGCCGGCGCGCTGGCCACGACTGACCTCCCGCGCATCGACGCCCGGACCGCCGCATTCGACGCGCTGTCCGGACTGAACAGCAGTCGGACCAGCGCTGCTATCGTCGAACAGGAGGGCACGCCGGTCGGTGTCGTCTCCCGGAACGACTTCACCACCGTACTCGACGTGCGCCGCGAGACCGTCACGTTCTGAGTGGTCTCCACAGAGCCACCGGCCGGGGAGTGCAGAGTGCGGAGTCGCTGCTGTATCGTTCACACACCGGCGGCCTTCTCGGCCTCGACCTGGACGAGATACGAGCGGTCGTCGTCGTACTCGGCGACGGCGTCGAGCGCCCGTTCGGTGCCAATCTGGTTGAGCGACCAGGCGGCACTGGCCCGGACCCGCTCGTCGTCGTCGGTGGCGAGGCGGTCCGCGAGCGGGTCGATTGCCCGCGTGTCACCCAGCAGGCCCAGCGACCGGGCGGCCGCCGAGCGCACCTCCGGGTTGTCCGCGGCCAGTCGCTGTGCAACCGGTTCGGTCGACCCCTCGCTGCCGATACAGCCGAGCGCCCACAGTGTCGTCTTCTCGAGTTCGATGTCGCGACCACCCAGGAACTCCTCCAGCATCTCGCAGGCCCGCTCGTCACCGATGCGCCCGAGTATCCGGACCGGTTGCTCGTTGCGCCGCTTCGCGAGCGCCTGGACGTCCTCGAAGGCCGCCTCGGGCGCGAAATGCTCCAGCGCGTCGAGGATGTTGTCCTGCATGAAATCCGAATCCAGTTTCTCCAGCGCGGTGAGGATCGGTTCGGCCTCGCCACGGGACTCGTAGAGTTTGATCGCGTTCCACTCCGGCGGGAAGTCCGTGCGGTTGCGCGGCGTGAGCACGTCGTAGAACCCTGTTCGTCTCAACTGCTCGCGAATCTCGAGGTCACCGAACACCTGTGCGTCGTCCAGCGCGTCGGTCAGACTCTCGGCCCCCGCGAGCAGCGTCGCAATCGCCTCCTCGTCCTCGTCAGGGTGCAGACCCGCCGCCTCGATTGTCGCCGAGATGTCGGAGAGTCCGGTCGTGATTGTCTCGCTGTTGCCCGTATCGACGCTGCAGGACTCGCCGAGTGCCTCGCGGGTGGCCTCGACGAACCGCTGGACGGCGGCCCCGACGTCTGCGAGTCCCTCGTCGGTCCACTCTGTGGTGGTTATCGTCTCCCCGGCGCTGTCGAGTTCGTCGGTGACCGTCTCGGCGTAGGGGCCTCGCTGGTCCTCGATGCTGTCTCGCAGTTCGTCGATGCGGTCGCTCAGTGTCTCCCCGGGGTCGTCGTCGCTTTGCTCCTGGTCGTCGGCCGTGGCCGCGAGCGTGGCGTTTTCCAGGTCTGTCTCGATTCCCTCGAGGGTCGCCTCGGCGTCGTCGAGCCCTGCCTCGGTCTCGGCGGCCTCGACCGTGGCGGCGGCCTCGTCCAGTTGCTCTTCGAAGGCCACCGGCGGGACCGCCGCCCCGCCGTCGTCGGGGTCCTCGTCGCCGCCGTCGGGCGTCTCCGGGTCCTCGCTGCTCATACGTGGTCTGTGGCGGTTCGGACAAAAGGTGTTTTCCTTCGGACTCCAAAACGGTTATTCTGGTTCCGGCCGGTGTCTGTGCTATGACCGCCCCCGCCGACCTGATTCTCACGAACGCCCGGGTACACACCCTCGAACGCGACCACGACGGGCCAGCGCCCGACGCCGAGGCGGTCGCGGTCCGCGATGGACGAATCGTCGACGTCGACTCCGCGTACGAGGTGGGGTTTCTCGAGAGCGCAGAGACACGTGTCCTCGACCTCGGGGGCCGGACGGTGCTGCCGGGGTTCGTCGACGCACACACCCACCTGGAGATGGTCGGCAGGCGCGCCCGCGAGACCGACCTGGGCGGTGTGGCCGGTCCGGCCGAGTGCATCGAGCGCCTGCGGGAGCGCCGGGCCGAGTCCGATGGCTGGGTGCTGGGCTTTGCCTACGACGAGAGCACCTGGGCGGAGTCGCGGTATCTCACCCGGGCGGACCTGGACGCGGTGAGCACGGATCGACCGGTCGCGGCGTTCCGCGAGGACATGCACCTCGCCTCGGTCAACAGCGTCGTGCTCGACCGCTACGGCTCCGAGTTCCCCGACCGCGACGTCCGCCGGGAGGGGGGCGAACCGACGGGCGTTCTCGTCGAGGACGCACTCGACGCGGTCTGGGCGGCCATCAGCCCAGACCCCGAGCGGACACGCGAGTACCTGCGGGCGGCACAGGCAACCGCGAACCGCCGGGGTGTCACCGCCGTCCACGACATGGTCAGAAACTCCCACGCGCCGCGGGTGTACCGTGAACTCGACCGCGCGGGCGAGTTGCGCCTGCGCGTGCGCATCAACTACTGGTCGGACCACCTCGACGCCGTTCTCGAAACCGGCCTGCGCTCCGGCCACGGCAGCAACCGGGTCCAAACGGGGGCAATAAAGAGCTACACCGACGGCAGTATCGGCGGCCACACTGCCCGTCTCTCCGAGCCATACGCCGACACAGACGCCGGGGACGACGGTGCAACCGGCGAGCACAGAGGCGAGTGGGTGGTGCCACCCGCGGAACTGGCCCACCTCGTCGAGCGTGTCGACGACGCCGGTCTCCAGATGACCACCCACGCAATCGGCGATGCGGCGGTCGAGGCGACGCTGGACGCCTACGAGGGGACCGACGGCGAGCGCCACCGCATCGAACACGTCGAGGTGCTGACCGACGAACTGGTCGAGCGACTGGCCACGAACAACGTGGTCGTCTCGGCACAGCCGAACTTCCTGAAGTGGGCCCGGGAGGACGGACTGTACGCCGAGCGACTCGGCGACGGGCGCCGCCGTGACTCGAACCAGTTCCGGACGCTCGCCGACCGCGGTGTCGAACTTGCCTTCGGGAGCGACTGCATGCCGCTTGACCCGTTGTTCGGTATCGCACAGGCCGTCGACGCACCGGCACCCCGGCAGGAACTGTCGGTGTTCGAGGCACTGCGTGCGTACACCCACGGCGCGGCCCGGGCGGGGTTCGACGAGGACCGCATGGGCACCGTCACCGTCGGAAACTGTGCCGACCTGGTCGTGCTCGAGGAGTCGCCCTGGGCGGCCGACGATATCGCCGACATCGGTGTGGCGGTTACTCTCGTCGGCGGCGACGTGGTCCACGACGAGCGCACGTAGCCGAACGACCGTATCACAGAGGGTCCGGTTGCGCTGTCTCAGGGGATTTATTCGGCCACGGACCGTATCTCCTGTTGATGGGCAACCGTGACGACCCGGACAGTCCCTCCGACGAGACAGCACGAGATGTGCCCTCAGACCACGACGGAGACGGCTACGGTGACCCCGCAGGTCCCGGGGGCGGCAACCCTGCCACGAACAGCGAGGCCCGCTACGGGGCAGGCGTCGACGACCCGACCGGTGAGGACCCGGGGGACCCGCCGGAACCGGTCGAACTCGTCTCGCTGTTCGAGGTGTACGACGTGCGGCGTGACGGCGAGACGGTGCTGTACATCGGCGAGCCACGCGCCCCGCGGGAGCGCCTGGAGACGGACCTCTGGAGCTTGTTTCGCGACAGCGGCTACGACATCAGCCTGCAGCGCGGGTATACGGGCGGAGATGTCCCCATCTCCCGTGGCGAGCACGTGCTGGTCGCGGAGCCACACTCGGTCGGTATCGAGGGAGTGCCCTGGCTGAACGTCGGCCTGTTCGTCGGGACCGTCCTCTCGACGCTGTTTGCGGGCGCGTTCTTCTGGTACCAGATTCCGGTCTTCGAGGCACCCTGGCGCATGGTCGAGGCCTGGCCCTTTACCGCCGCTATCATCGGCGTGCTCGGCGTGCACGAGCTCGGCCACTACGTGCTGAGCCGGTACCACGGTGTGCAGGCGTCGCTGCCGTATTTCATCCCCGTGCCGACGTACATCGGGTCGCTGGGTGCGGTCATCAAGATGGAGGGGCGCATCCCCGACCGCAAGGCGCTGTTCGACATCGGGGTGGCCGGGCCGCTCGCGGGGCTAGTCGCGACGGTGTTCGTGACGGTCATCGGTCTGCAACTCGACCCGCTGCCGGCACAGGAGGCGGCCGCCACGCAGGTCTCCGAGGAGGGCGGCTTCCGCTTCAACTACCCGCCCCTGCTGGAGTTGGTCGCACAGGCCACCGGCACGGGCGGCCGACTGGACGGTGGACCTGTCCATCCGGTCGTCTTTGGTGGCTGGGTCGGGATGCTGGTGACGCTGTTGAACATGCTTCCGGTGGGACAGCTCGACGGCGGCCACATCCTGCGGGCAATCCTCGGCGAGAAACAGCAACTCGTCGCGCGGAGTTTCCCCGCGCTCCTGTTCGGGCTTGCGGGTTACCTGTTTTTCTTCCGTGGTGTCGACTCGGTGCTCATCTGGACCCTCTGGGGCCTGTTCGCGCTCGGACTCGCCTACGCCGGTCCGGCGACACCCGTCGACGACAGCCCACTCGACCGCCCGCGCATCGCGCTCGGGGTCGTCACGTTCGTTCTCGGTGCGCTGTGTTTCACCCCCGTTCCCGTCGAGGTGATACAGCCTGCCTGATATGTAATGTACCGCCACGGGTTCCCGACCGTGACTCGCCGCACCTGTCCCCGAGCGAATAACATGATTTATGCCCTCAGGCGGTCGATATTCAACTGCTATGGGAAAGACACTCACCGAGAAGATTCTCGACGACCACCTCGTCGAGGGGGACCTCGAGCCCGGCGAGGAAATCGGTATCGAGATCGACCAGGTGCTCACACAGGACACCACCGGGACGCTGGTGTGGCTCCAGTTCGAGGCACTCGGTCTCGACGAGGTCCAGTCCGAACTCGCTGCGCAGTACTGCGACCACCAGACCTATCAGTTCGATTTTAAGAACACCGACGACCACCGGTTTCTGCGCTCCGCGGCGGGAACCTACGGGGCGTACTTCTCGCGGCCGGGCAACGGTATCTGCCACAACGTCCACCGGGAGAACTTTGCCGCACCGGGCAAGACCCTGCTGGGGTCTGACTCGCACACCCCGACGCCGGGCGGTATCGGCGAACTCGCAATCGGTTCGGGTGGACTCGACGTCGCCGTCGCGATGGGCGGCGGCGCCTACTACATCGAGATGCCCGAGATTGTCCAGGTTCGTCTGGAGGGCGAACTCCCCGGCTGGGCAACGGCGAAAGATATCATTCTCGAGATGCTCCGCCGGCTCTCGGTAAAGGGTGGTGTCGGCAAGATATTCGAGTACAGCGGTCCGGGTGTGGAGACGCTGAGCGCGCCCGAGCGCATGACCATCACGAACATGGGGACAGAACTGGGCGCGACGACGAGTCTGTTCCCGACCGACGAGCGGACCGAGGAGTATCTGGAGCGTGTCGGTCGGGGCGACGAGTTCGTCGAACTCCAGCCCGACGACGACGCCGAGTACCACGACTCGCTGACGGTCGACCTCTCGGAGCTCGAGCCGCTCGTGGCGAAGCCGTCGATGCCCGACAACGTCGTCCCGGTCCGGGAGGCCGCCGGCACCGAGGTCGACCAGGTCATCATCGGCTCCTGTACGAACGGTGCCTACGAGGACATCCTGCCGGCCGCGAAGATGCTGGAGGGCCGGAGTATCGACCTTTCGACGGAGATGATTGTCGCGCCAGGCTCCAAAAAGGCGAGCGAGATGCTGGCCCGTGAGGGCTGGACCGCGGAGCTGATGGCCGCCGGTGTCAACTTCTCCGAGGCAACCTGCGGGGCCTGTATCGGCATCGGCCACGTGCCCGGCAGCGACTCCGCCAGCGTGCGCACGTTCAACCGCAACTTCGAGGGGCGCTCGGGCATCGAGGAGGACAACGTCTACCTCTGCTCGCCCGAGGTTGCCGCGGCGACGGCGCTGACCGGCGAGATAACCGACCCGCGTGACCTCGAGACGGACACCGACGCGCCGGGCTACGAACTACCCGGGGCGTACGAGGGTGCCGAGAACGACATCATCACACCCGACGACTCCATCGACGACGGCCTGATAAAGGGGCCAAACATCGGCGACGTGCCGCTGAAAGACCCCCTCGGCGCCCACCTCGAGGGGCCGACACTGCTGAAGATGGACGACAACATCACGACCGACCACATCATCCCCGCGACACAGGACATCCTGATGTACCGGTCGAACATCCCCAAACTCAGCGAGTTCACCCTCTCGCGTGTCGACGAGACGTTCGCCGACCGGGCGCTCGACAGCAACGGCGGCTTTCTCGTCGCCGGCGAGAACTACGGACAGGGCTCCTCGCGCGAACACGCCGCGCTGTGTCCGATGTTCCTCGGTGTCGAGGGCGTTCTCGCACAGAGTTTCGCCCGCATCCACCGCGCCAACCTGTTCAACTTCGGTCTTTTGCCCCTGGAGATAACAGAGGACGACTACGAGCGAATCAACATGGGCGACAACATCGAGATTGTCGACGACGTCGCCGAGGCTGTCCGGTCCGGGCAGGAGGAGTTCACCTTCCGTGTCAACAGCGACTGGGAGGGCACAGGCACTCTGGACGCCAGCGAGCGCGAGCGCGAGATTCTCGCCGCCGGTGGCAAACTCTCGTATGTCAAACAGCAACACGACGAGGGCGGCGCTGCACCCGCCGACGACTGAGCGAGCACGGCTGTCGGCACCGGCGGGCCGAACGGCCACCCCGGACAACGGCTGTCGGCACCGGCGGGCTGGCCGGACACCCGCGCTCTGTGGGCCGACCCTGTGACCCTGCCCGATTTCGGGGCCCCGGTGGCGTCTCTGACTCTGTAACTGGCGTTGCCTTTCAAGTGTTATCACGGGTTACGTCTCGAGCGAAGGGATTCAGATGAACTACGAGTTCACACACCGACCGTCGTACACACACCTGATTGTCCAGTTGCAGGCGGGCGAGTCGATAAAGGCCGAGCCGGGAGCGATGGTCGGCCACTCGACGACCGTCTCGATGCAGACCGAATCGAGCGGCGACGGACTGCTCGGCTCGGCAAAGTCGATGCTCGGCGGGGAGTCGGCGTTCGTCAACCAGTTCACCGCGGAGGGCGGCCCGGGACAGGTGACGCTCGCGCCACCGTCGCCCGGTGACGTGATGTCCCACGAGCTCCAGGGGGAGACGCTGTACTCCACCGACGGCGCCTTTCTCGCCGGCACACAGGGCGTCGAAATCGACTCCGAACTCGGCGGTATCAGGTCGGTCATCGGCGAGGCCGGCCTGACACCGCTCGCGCTGAAGGGGAGTGGAACCGCCTTTATAGACGCCTTCGGCGGCCTCGAAAAGCTCGAACTCGAGGCCGGCGAGTCGTACATCCTCGACAACGAACACCTGATCGCCTGGGACGACACAATCGACTACACCACCCGGTCGGTCAGCGGCCTCAAATCCAAGATGCTGGGCGGCGAGGGGCTGGTCTTCGAGTTCACCGGCCCGGGAACGGCCTGGTACCAGAGCCGCGACCTGAGCGCGTTCGCCTCGTTTATGAGTCCACACATCTCGACCGGGGACTCCTAGCGGTCAGTCGGCCCCAGTCTGGACCGGAGTGGTGAGTTCACCGGCCTCCAGAGTCGCCGCGTCGGGCAACTCCGTGCGCACGTCTACCTCCGGGCTGTCGGCGATACTCTCGGCGTAGGCGTCGGGCATCACGCGGGTGAACTGCTCCAGTTCGACCTCCCAGTTCGCCAGCAGTTCCTCGGCCCGACTGGAGTCGGTGTAGGCGGCGTGGTTCTCGACCAGTCGGGATATCATCGCCCGGTCGCTCTCGGTCAGGTTGTCGGAGACGGTCACCATCCCGGTGTTTGCCTGTTCCTGGAGGCTGTTCTCGGGGTCGTAGACGTAGGCCACACCGCCGGACATGCCCGCGGCGAAGTTCTTGCCGATCTCGCCGAGCACCACGATAGCGCCGCCGGTCATGTACTCACAGCCGTGGTCACCAACGGACTCGACGACACCCTTTACACCGGAGTTGCGCACCGCGAACCGCTCGCCGGCCGCGCCGTTGACGTAACACTCGCCCTGGGTTGCGCCGTACAGCGCGACGTTGCCGGCGACGATGTTCGCCCGGGCCGCGTAACCCGCGTCTGTGGGTGTCCGGACGACGAGTTTCCCGCCCGACAGCCCCTTGCCGAGGTAGTCGTTCGCGCTCCCGACCAGATCCATCGTGACCCCATCCTGAACAAACGCGCCGAAACTCTGTCCGGCCGTGCCCGAGAACCGCGCCGTGATAGTGTCGTCGGGGAGTCCCTCGACGCCGTACTCGCTGGAGATGCGGTTCGAGAGGGTCGCCCCGACGGTCCGGTCGACGTTCTCGATGTCAGTATCCAGTGTGACTGGCTCGGCACGCTCGATGGCCGGTTTCGCCTGCTCGATGAGCTCCCAGTCGAGACGCTCGTCGAGCGCGTGGCTCTGTTCGCGGGTCTTGTAGCGGTCGACACCCTCGGGCCGGTCCGGAACCACCAGCAGGTCCGAGAGGTCGAGTTTGCTGGCTTTCTCCTGGCT
>JAQCNG010000203.1 GCA_028275145.1 Halovenus sp.
ACGGCGTTCCTGGTCGGTCCGCTGGTCGCCGCCGGAGTCCTGCTGGTCACGACGGACTTTGCGGTCGGCTTCCAGGTTGTTCTCGCCGTCGCCGTGGTGTTTGCCGTCGTCGCCACCGCCGTCCAGCACCGACTCTACCGGACAGCAGATAACATCGGCAAGTCCTTTGCGGGTGTCGACGACATCGTCGCGGACCTGCGTGGACTGCCGCCGGAGCTCCGCCCGTTGCTGGTCGCGGATACGCTCGTCCGATTCGCGAACGGCATGGTGTATGTCTTCTTCGTCATCGTGGTCACGGACTTTCTGGAGGTGGGCCTCGATATCGGCGGGTTGGTGCTGGCCCCGGAGACGTTTTTTGGGGTTCTGCTCGCCGTCGAGATGCTCGTTGCGCTGGTGTCGATGCCGGTGGCCGCCCGACTCGCCGAGCGGGTCGGACTGAAGCCTGTTGTTGCGCTCGGGTTCTCGGTGTATGCCGTTTTTCCCGTGTTGCTCGTTCTCTCGCCGGCCGACGCCGCCGTGGTGACGCTGTTGTTTGGGCTCTCGGGGCTCCGCTTTGCCGGTCTCCCGGCACACAAGGCGCTGATTGTCGGCCCCGCGGAGCGGGACACGGGCGGACGTGTGGCCGGGTCGTACTATCTGGTCCGGAACACCGTCGTCATCCCGAGCGCCGCAATCGGTGGCGCGCTGTACGGCGGTTTCTCGGTTCCCGGGTCCGCGCTCGCGTTCGAGGGGTCCCCCGAACTCACCTTCTCGATTGCCACCGTCGTGGGACTCGTCGGAACAGCGTACTTTCTCCTGTTTGGCCGCGAGTTCGACGCCTACGAGTGACCGTGGGGAAAAAAGAGGGGAATCGACCCGGACGGGTCGACAGACCGAGAAGAACTGGCAGCGGCGGACGACTGCCAGGGCGTGCGCTCAGTCCAGATGCACGAGACTGTTTTGGTTCAACTGTGGTGTGTCTCTGCTGTAGAGGTCGGGCTGTCTGGCACGCCATCAGAGGAGTCACACACCAGTCTCTTAAACGTCACTAGTTGCTCACTGTGTGCGAACAGTTTGCTCTGGACCGCTCTGAGCGCTTCTGTGAGCTACGTACCGGTACATACCGAACTGAGTCTTTGTTGCGGGCTCTCCGGCGTCCGCCCGAACTGTCCGCGGTTGTGTCGCCAGCCTGTGGGTGCGACCCGGGTTTATATCCGTGGCCCCCCACACTCTACTATGGAAACGTTCGCTGTCGTCGGCGGTGATGCCGCGGGAATGTCCGCAGCGAGCAAGGCAAAACGCGACAACCCCGACCTCGAGGTGGTCGTCTTCGAGCGCGGCGAGTGGGTTTCCTACGGCGCGTGTGGACTCCCCTACTACATCAAAGGTGAGATACAGTCGCTGCAGGACCTGGTCTCTGTGACCCCGGAGCAGTTCCGCGAGGAGCGGGATATCGACCTCCGGACCGGCCACGAGGTGGTCGACATCGACACCGACGACCGGACGGTGACCGCTAGAGACGGCGCGGAGACGGTGGTCCAGCCCTACGACCACCTGCTGGTCGCAACCGGCGCGGCGGCCGTCGAGCCACCCATCGACGGACTGGCCCGGGAGGGGGTGTACACGCTGGGGTCGATGTCCGCCGGAAAGGAACTCCGCGAGTACGTCGCCCGGTCGCGGAGCGAGGAGAGCCTCCAGCAGCCCGACAGCGGGCCGGCCTGTCAGTTCCTCGAACACTGCTCCGGCCCGGTCGGTATCGTCGGCGGCGGCTACATCGGGGTCGAGATGTCAGAGGCGCTCGCGGCAAACGGGTTCGAGGTGCATCTGTTCCAGCGGGGCGACCAGATTCTGAACGCTTTCGGTTCCGCCGTGGCCGAGACGGTCCTCGACCACATCCGCGAGCAGGACGTCGCGGTGTATCTGGGGTCCGAGGTGGAGACGCTCGCGGGTGACGACGCCATCGAGGCCGTCGTGACCGACGACGAGCGGGTTCCCGTCGAGATGGCGCTCGTCGGGACCGGCGTCCGGCCGCGAAC
>JAQCNG010000204.1 GCA_028275145.1 Halovenus sp.
CCGACCGACCATCTCCTCGACCGACCGGAACCCCAGCTCTGCCATTATCTCCCTGAGTTCCTGGGCGAGGAACGTCATGTAGTTGATGACGTGCTGGGGCTGGCCCGGGAACCGGTCGCGGAGCTTCTCGTTCTGGGTGGCGACGCCGACGGGACAGGTGTTCTCGTGGCACTGTCGGGCCATCACACAGCCGGAGGTGACCATCGACGCGGTGCCGAACACGTACCCCTCCGCACCCAGAAGCGCCGCGATAGCCGCGTCGCGACCGGTCTTGAGACCGCCGTCTGTGGTCACCCGGATGCGGTCGCGCAGCCCGGTCTGACACAGCATCTGGTTCGCCTCCGCCAGGCCGAGCTCCCAGGGCACACCCGCGTTCTTGATGCTGGTTTTCGGCGAGGCACCCGTACCGCCGGAGTCACCCGAGATGTGGACCGCGTCGGCGTTTGCCTTTGCCACACCGGTGGCGATGATGCCCACCCCGGCCTCCGCGACGAGTTTGACGTTCACGTCGGCGTCGGGACTGGCAGCCTTCAGGTCGCTGATGAGCTGTTTGAGGTCCTCGATGGAGTAGATGTCGTGCAGCGGCGGCGGCGAGATGAGCCCCACACCGGGTGTCGCGTAACGGACGTGGGCGATCATCTCGTTGACCTTCTTCCCGGGGAGATGGCCCCCCTCTCCGGGTTTGGAGCCCTGGGCCATCTTTATCTGAATCTGGTCTGCCGAGGAGAGATACGTCGAGGTGACACCGAACCGCCCGGAGGCGACCTGTTTCGTGGCACACCCCTTCTCGGTATCGAACCGCTCGGGCGGTTCGCCGCCCTCACCGGTGTTTGCCCGCGCACCGAGGCGGTTCATCGCGATAGCGTTGTTCTCGTGCATCTCCGGGGAGAGCGAGCCGAGACTCATCGCGGCCGTCTCGAAGCGCTGCACGATGTCTGTCACCGGTTCGACCTCCTCGAGCGGGACCGGTTCGCGGTCGTCGGCGTCGAACCCGAGCAGCCCCCGGAGCGTCGCGAGCTGTTCGCTCTGGTCGTTGACCAGCTCGGCAAACTCCCGGTACTGCTCGTAGTCGCCGGTGCGAACCGCCTGCTGGAGCGTGCTCACCGTCTCGGGGTTCCACTGGTGGTAGATGCCACCGGTGCGGTTCTCGTACTCGCCGACCCGTTCGATATCCCCCTCGTCGGTCCAGGCGTGCTCGTGACGGGCCAGCAGGTCCGACTCGATCTCCTCGATACCGATGCCCTCGGTGCGGTTCTCCGTTCCCTCGAAGTACTCCGTCACGAACGAGGACGAGAGGCCGACCGCCTCGAATATCTGTGCGCCCTGGTAGCTCTCGACCGTCGAGATACCCATCTTTGCCATCGTCTTCAGCAACCCGTCCTCGATGGCCCCGATGTAGGCGTCGATTGCGACCCCGGGGTCTGCGCCGTCCGGGCCCGCGACGAGGTCGGTAATTGTCTGGTAGGCCAGATACGGGTTGACCGCGCCGGCACCGTACCCCACCAGCGTCGCGACGTGGTGGACCGCCCGGGGGTCGCCCGACTCGACGACCAGTCCAACGTGGTTGCGCTGGCCGTTCCGGACCAGATGGTGGTGGACACCACCGGTCGCGAGCAGTGACGGCACGGCGACACGGTCGGGACCAGCCGACCGGTCCGAGAGCACGACGATGTCGTGGTCCTCGGCCGCCGCCGAGGCGTCCGCACGCACACGCTCGACCGCACCTGCTAGGTCGTGCTCGTCGGGGTCGTAGGTGATATCCACCACACCGGTCGAGATATCACCGTCCAGGTCCAGAATATCGTTTGTTTCCTGGTCGGTCAGCACGGGCGAGTCGAGCACGAGCTGTCGGGCGTGCTCGGGTGTCTCCGCGAGCAGGTTGCGCTGGTTGCCGAGCCGGGTTTCGAGACTCGTCACCAGCTCCTCCCGGATGTAGTCGAGCGGCGGGTTCGACACCTGCGCGAACAGCTGCTTGAAGTACGTAAACAACGGGCGGTTGAACTGTGAGAGCACCGACAGCGGCGTGTCATCACCCATCGAGCCGATTGGGTCCTTTCCCTTCTCGGCCATCGGCTCCAGCAGGTGGTCCACCTCGTCGAAGGTGTAGCCGTAGGCGGCCTGCTGGGCGCGCAGCGCAGTCACCTCGCCGTCGGGGGTGCTGTCCCCGCCCGGCGATACGTCCTCTAAGCGTCGTTGCTCGCGGTCGACCCAGTCGCCGTACTTCGGGTCCGCGAGGTCGTCGAACACCTCGTCGTCGGGGACGATACGCCCCTCCTCGGGGTCCGCGAGGAAACACTGGCCGGGCTGGAGTCGTCCCCGCTCCCGGATCTCGCTCTCGTCGTAGTCGAGCGCACCCGCCTCCGAGGCCATCACGAGCGTGTTGTCCTCGAGGACGTCGTACCGGCAGGGGCGCAGGCCGTTGCGGTCGAGCACCGCACCGACGCGCTCCCCGTCCGTGGCGGCCACCAGCGCCGGGCCGTCCCAGGGCTCGACCAGCGAGGCGTGGTAGTCGTAGAACTCCCGTCTCCGTCCGGTCACCCCGTTTGCCTCGCCGCGCCAGGCCTCGGGAATGAGCGTCCGGAGCGCGTGGGGCAGTGACCGCCCGCTGAGCATCAACAGCTCCAGTGCGTTGTCGACGCTCGCGGTGTCGGACTGCTCCGGGTCGTCGATTATCGGCTTCACCTTCTCGATGTCGTCCCCGAAGGCCGGATGCTCGATATCTGTCTCGCGTGCGCGCATCCAGTTTATGTTGCCCTGTATGGTGTTGAACTCGCCGTTGTGGATGATTCGCCGGTAGGGGTGTGCGAGGTGCCACGCGCCGAGCGTGTTCGTCGAGAAACGGGCGTGGACGAGAGCGAACGTCGACCGCATCCGTTCGTCGCACACCTCGGGGTAGTACGACGAGACCTGTCCGGCCGTGAGCAACCCCTTGTAGACGACCGTCTTGCGGGACAGCGAGACGACGTGGAACCGCTCGTGACCCGGGGGGGCTTGCGCCTCGACGGCGTTTTCCAGGGCGCGACGGGCGACGTACAGTCGCCGGTCGAACGCGTCCACGGTCGACCGGTCGTCGCTCTCGTCGGAACCACCGACGTCGGGGGCCGTCACGAACACCTGCTGGACATCGGGCTCGGAGTCGAGCGCTGTCGCACCGAGACTCCCGTTGTCCGTCGGGACGGACCGCCAGCCCAGCACCTCCAGACCCTCGGCGGTCAACTGCTGTTCGACGAACGTGACGAGTCTCTCCCGTGAACGCTCCTCCGAGGGGAGAAACAGCGATCCGACGGCGTACTCACCAGGGTCGGGAAGGTCGAACTGAACCGCCTCGGCAAAGAAACCGTGTGGAATCTGGAGCATGATACCGGCCCCGTCGCCCGTGTTCTCCTCTGCTCCCGTTGTCCCGCGGTGTTCCATACACTCCACGAGCGAAAGCCCATCCTCTACAACTCTGTGACTCGACCCGCCGTCGAGGTCCATCACGACCCCGACACCGCAGTTCGAGCGGGCGTCTGACGGGTCCGCCAGACCCGCCGCACTACCGTTTTTGTGACCCTCTGCCATGTTATACAGACGCAGGCGTTCCATACATATCAGGATAACCCTGAAACGGACATAGTCTGTTAAACGCGGAAAAGGGAATATTAACATGATAATATTGCGCGGCCGGCAGACGCAGATAAATGGACATTCGTAAACTAAGCTGCCCCAGATAAATACTTTTCGGTATCAGAAGAGAATAAAACAAGAGAGTCACGTGCCGATATGCGTCGTAAGTGGACGGCGGTGGGGCCCGTCCGACTGTGTCCGGTGGTGCCGGTACTGTCAGAGGTTCGTCGCCTGTTTTATCTCCGCTGGACAGTGCACACGACGACCAGTCGGACCACAGTCTCCAGGGTACACACGACGACCAGTCGGGCCACAGTCTCCAGGGTACACACGACGGGGCGACGCTCCGAGGGGACGACTGGGTGGAGGCGGCGGGCCAGGCGGAGTTGGAGTGAGACGGCCGGACGGACCAGTTGAGCGACGACTCATCGTCCAGCCAGGACCGAACGGTTATGTTGGTCGGCGCTCTCTATATCGGTATATGATTGACGAGGTAGACCCACGGGGGCCGCGGTTCGGACAGGCCGTCACGGCCGTGCTGGCACTCGGCGGGGTCACACTGCAGGAGACAGCGCTCGTCTACGTGCTGGCGGTACTGCTGGTCGTGCCGGTGGTTTCGCGGTGGCGCGTCGACCCCTACGGGTTCCTCTGGCGCAGTCTCGCGCGACGGGTCACCAGCCCTCCGGAGACAACCGAATCGGCCATCCCCCACCGGTTCGCACGGCTACTCGGTGCCACGTTCACGACTGTCGCGTCGGCGCTGCTCGTTGCGGCGGGGGCGAGCGGTGTCGGCTCGCTCGCTCTCGCGGGCTACGGGTTGGTGGCTGGCGTCGGAGTGCTGGCGACACTCGGCGCGACGACGGGGCTCTGTATCGGCTGCCGGATGTACCGACAGGTCGGCGCGGTCCGTGACCTGGGCCTGCTGACGTCACCCACAGCCGACAGATGAGCGCCGGAGACCATACCCACGAGGTGGACCACCCCCTGTTCGCACAGCTGTACGACCCGGTGATGAGACTGCCCGAGCGACTGCTGCTGGGGGACCACCGCGCACATCTGGCGGAGGGACTCTCGGGGATGGTGCTCGACCTCGGCTCCGGCACCGGGGCGATGTTTCCACACTACCCGGCAGAGCTGACAGTCCACGCCGTCGAACCGGACCCGCACATGCGCGAGCAGGCGGCCGACCGCGCCGCCGAGTTCGAGACGGATATCGAACTCGTCGAGGCCGGCGGTGAACGGCTCCCCTACCCGGACGACTCCTTCGACACGGCGGTTGCGGTGTTTGTTCTCTGTACCGTGCAGGACCTGGCTGCGTCGCTCGACGAACTCGCCCGGGTCGTCCGCCCCGGCGGGGAGCTCCGTTTTCTCGAACACGTTCGCGCGCGCGGAGCGGCTGGGCGTCTCCACGACGCGCTCGCGCCGGGCTGGTTCCACGCTGCTGGCGGATGCACCCTCAACCGCCAGACCGGGGACGTGCTCACCCGCGACGACCGTTTCGAGCTACTGGAGTACGAGCGGTTCGAATCCGGCCTCTCGCGGCTCCTCCCACTCGTCAGGGGGCGTCTGGAGCGCCGTCGCGAGTCGTGGCTGCCGGTGTGAAGATGGACAGGGCGAGAGCTCCCGAGCCGCGACAGAGGGCCCTTAGCTCACCCGTCTGCTCCGCGAGGCGTCGATGTCGACGCCGGGGCTGTAGAGGTACACCGGCTCGGCCTCCGGTATCCGGAACCCGTTCGCCCGGAGCAGACTGCGGGTCTCGACAGTCGCCGTCGCGGGGTACAGCGTCCACGGTTCGTGGCTCACGTTCGAGTAGCGCAGTGAGCCATCGGTTGCCTCCGTGTAGAACCGGTAGCGCTCCACCAGAAACTCGGCGAGCGGGTCCGACCGGGAGTCGAACGCCTCACCGTCTGGCTGGTATGTGGCCTCGAAGCGAGCGGGTCGCTCACCCGGTTCGAACCGCCGACTCGAAAACGATACGCCGTCCTCGGTCGACTCCATCGAGATACGGGCGTAGTAATACGGGAGATGGTGAAACAGTCGCGCGCCGACGACACCCGCAAGCCCCTCGGCGTCGAGGCTGAAAAAGTAGACACCGGGGACGCCGTCGTGGGTGACGTAGGTTCTGAGATTCAGTTCCGGGAGCTCGACCCCGAGCACGGCCGGAAGCCCCTTCGGGCGGACCGACCGGTTCGCGAACGGGACGACCGAGAGCCAGGCCGACCCGTCGTGTTCGTCCACCTCGACACTGGTCGGCAGGTGAGCCGCGACCGTATCCGGGTCCACGGCCCAGTTCTCGAACAGCAGATGCCGCCACTCCATCTCGAGCGGAACAACCATGTCAACAGTTACGTGAGTTGAACAGAAGTAGCTTGCGTCACACACCCTGGTCGGGAGCGCTCAGGCGAGTGCCAGTGTCAGACCGACGAGAACAGAGAGTCCGACGAACAGGACCAGAAGCCCGATGCCAACCTGTCTG
>JAQCNG010000207.1 GCA_028275145.1 Halovenus sp.
CCGGCGATTGTGACCGCGCTGTCGAGGAACTCGTCGGCCGAGTGGGGCAGGTTCATCACGATCCGGTCGGCCCAGCCCTCGTAATCGGGGGCCACCTCGCGGGCGTCGCCGTGGATCGCTGTCACGCGCTCGGCGACGCCGTTTCGTCCGGCGTTCTCGCGCAGGTACTCGATGCCAGTCTCGTTGATGTCGGTTGCAACCACCGTCGCGCCCTCGCGTGCGAGCGGGACAGCAAAGGGGCCGGCGCCGGCGAACATATCGAACGCGTGCTCGTCGGCCTCGGCCTGCCGGGTGACGCGGTGGCGCTCGGTGGCCAGTCGCGGCGAGAAGTACACCGCCGCGAGGTCGACAGCGAACTCACAGCCGTGTTCGCGGTGGCACACCTCGGTGTCCTCACCGACGAGCAGGTCCCAGTCGCGGACCCGCTCGCGGCCCCGTATCTTCGAGGCGCGGTTGAGCACCGTCTCGACGGGGATATCCGAGGCGACGAGCGCGTCCGCGAGGGCACGGGCGCGCTCGGGGTCGTCCTCGTCGACGACCACCGTCTCGCCGATGCGCTCGTAGGAGGGCGAGAACTCGAGCAGGTCTGCGGGTGTCGTCTGTGTCTCCCGCCGGGGCACCTCGCGGGCGCGGACCTCGTAGCCCGCCTCGCTGGCGGCTACGGGCGCCGACACCGGGATGTAGAGGTGGCCCTCCTCGTGGGTGATATCGTGGCCCCGGTCGAGCAGGTCGGCGTCGGCGAGGCGCTGGCGTGTCTCCTCGCCGGCCGCGCGCTCGACGCGCACACACGGAACGCCGTCGGCGGGGTCGTCTGTCCCGTCCGGGCCGTTTTGCTCGCCCATGCCAGCGAGTGGGCGACTGCGAGTGGTAACTCTGACGGGTCGGCCGCGGACGTCGTGAGCTTGACCGTCGGCGGTCGCCGGAGCCGTCGCATCTTTGAGCGTCGGGGCCGTTATTCCGGGCATGGAGATACCCGGTGAGCGCGAGTGTACGGCCTGCGGGGCGCGGTGGTCGTACTACGAGACAGGCGAGGTGACCTGTCCCGAGTGTGGGAGCATCCGGAGTGTCGGTGTGGAGGACCCGGCGACCCACACCGCCGGGCGGGCGAGACTCGACCTCTCGGCCGTCCGCAAGATGGTCGAGCAGCAACCGCTGCGAACGGTCGCCGACGAGGCCGCCGACGTGACCGCCGACTACCTCAGGACCGCCGGGTTCGTCCACGCCGGCGAGCTACAGCCACTCGACGACACCTACCTCGCCGCCGCGGAGCTCCGCCGGGTCGGGGCCACGCTCGGCCGGGTCATGGAGACGACCGACGAGGAGGAACTCCATCTGGTGGCGCTGTTGCGCGGGGCAGACACCGGTGGGCGTCCCGGGCCGGCGGAGGTTCCCGAGACACTCCACCCCGAGCGCGGACTCGGCGTCGCCGCAACCGTCGACGCCTACCTCTCCGACCTCCGGCGAATCCGCGACGGCGAGGACCGGCCCCTCGACCAGGCGCTCTCGACCATCGGAACCAGACGAAAGCGCATCGAGGCACTCGACGGCGACGTCGACCCCGGCGAGGCCGAACAGCTGGTCCGGGCGGTCCGCGACGTGAGCGCCTACTGGCGCGAGGGCGAGGAGACTGCGCTGGTCCGGGCAACGGAGCGGTTCGGGTGAGACCGCGGCTATCCGGGCCGTATCAACTCCGGACCAACGTCGATGTGCAGGACAGCGCCCACCTACGGCGACGACCACCGACCGGCCGCGCCACCGGTCACGAGCGCGACGCCGTCGGCGGACTGTTCGGCGTCGTAGTCGAACCCGCCGACAATGCGCCCGGCCGCGCGGAGGTTCTCGTACTCCGGACGACCGGTCGCATCGAGCGGCCGGAGTTCGTCGTCCACGGAGACACCAAACCGGCCGAACGCGTGGTCGGCCAGGAGGGTGGGCTCCGTCCACGCGAGTCGGTCGTCGGGGTGGTCGACGTGGCAGTCGAACACCGGTTCGTGGACGCCGGCGCGGTCGGCGACCAGACCCGGGCCCGAGAGACCGCCCGTCGCGAGCACCACCGACTCGACCGCCCGGTCTCTCCCGGAGAGCGAAACCCGGTCGATGCGACCGTCGTCCGCCTCGAACCCCTCGAGGGCACCGCTGGTCACCGCGACACCCGCGTCGGCCAGCGCGGCGTGCAGGCGACGCTCCAGTCGGCGGCCGGGGACGCTCGGCGGACCGACCGGTATCTCGAACACCTCCGCGTAGAGCGCGGACTCGATGTGGTCTCTGACCGTCTGGTAGGCAGTCTCCCCGAGCACCGCCGGGAACCCCACCCGGCCCTCCAGCGCGAGTTCCGACCGCACCCGCTCGACGAGCGGTTCGCGGGCGGGTCCCTGCTCCTCGTCGGGCGTCAGCGACGACGGGGGCTCCTCTTCGACCACGTCGAAATCCGGCGTCCCGACGTCGCCGCTGGGTGCCTCGTCCCCGTCGAGCGCACGGGCGAGCACCGGACCGGCGGGTGACTCGGTGACCCTCCCCGGGAACTCGACGGTCACCGCGGTCACCTCGTAGGGCAGGCGCTCGCCGAGTCGGTCGGCGACAAACGCCGCGTCGAGCGCCGGGGCCTGCTCGAACCCGACCAGCCCCATCGGCTCGTCTCTGCTCGCCAGTCCGGCGGCCATCCAGTCCGGATACCGCGCGGTCGGTCGCACCCGCCCGGTGTGCGTGGGCACGAGCGCGTTGTGCTCGCTTCTTTCCCCGCTGTAGTCGAGTTCGTCGTCGAACAGTGCGAGCGCCGTCCGCAACCTGTCGCGGCCGAGTCGGCGGTAGGGGTGGTCCTCGGGCAGCGCGTCGATCGCGTCGAACGGCGTCTCGACCGGTTGCCGGTGCTCTGTGGCCGCCGTGGAGTCGTCGTCGGTCGACCGGCCCGGGTAGCCGAGCACGTCGATGGTGCCGGGGTGACGGTCGAACCGGTCGGCGGCGGTGACGAGCAACTCCACCGCCGCCGCCGCGGGGTGCTCGCGCGCGGCCGAGAGCGCCGCGAAACAGCCAGCCAGTCCGCCGCCGACGACCAGCACGTCCGGCGTGTCGGAGGGGGTCACCGTCTCCGAGGGGTCCCCGAGAGAGTCCTCACCCGACGGAGACGGCGTGGCGTCGGCCCGCCCGTTCACGGCTCCCACCCCACCCGCGGGCAACAGGTCGGCCGGTCGGCGGGGTCGTGGGACCCGTCGTCGTACCCGGCGATGTCGGTGTGACCCATCTCGTGGTCGTGGCCGCGGTTCATCACCCCGGCGTGGAGCCGGTAGGTGCGGGCCATCTCGGTCTGCTGTGGACCGGCAACCGGGCGCTGCCCCTGCCAGCGCTCGTCGAGCAGGGCGGTACAGGCGTTCTCGACCACCTCCCCGTCGTAGGCCGGGTGCAGTTGCGTGGCGACCTGGTGTCCACACCGGCCACCCTGCGAGCGGCCCGTTGTTGCCGAGGTGCGCACCCGGACACCACCCAGGTCGGCGTCTGCGTTCGTCTCGTCGTCGAGCGCCGCCGCCACCTCCGAGCGGGTGACCGACTGGCAGGAACAGACCACCGGGTTCTCGCCGTCGGTGTGCAACACGGCGCTGGTCTGGCTCCCCAGGCGGCGCTTGCTGTGCTCGTAGACCGACTCCGCGAGTCCGAACGTCCCGACTGCCTGCGCGAGGTCGGGGACGTCCTCGCCGCCGGGTAACTGCAACTCGTCGGTCTGGCAGGCCCGCTGGATGCCAAACTCCCCGCAGACGCGGTCACAGACCCGTTCTGCGACCCACCGGTGTGTGGTGACCGTCCCGCCCAACACGGTCAACAGCCCCCAGCAGTCCTGCCTGTCGTGGTCGAGCACCGCGAAGTCACGCCCCCTGCCGGGGTCGAACTCCGCTCGGGGGAGTCGGAGCGCACGCTGTGTCCGCCCGGTTCCCGCCACGAGCCCCGAGAGCGAGTCAGCCACGTTGTCGACGGCCAACGGCGACGGGATGTGCCCGGTGTCGGGTCCGGACGGGACGCCGGCGGCGTCGCTCCCGGAACGGTGTTCGGTTGCCAGAAGCGTGTGCTGTCCAACGGGAACGGCGGTGTCGGGGGCCTCGCCGGGAGCGGCGGGCCGGGTCACCGCCGTCTCGACCGGACGCCCGGCCGCGACGGTCACCGTTTCCTGGCCCTGGGAGACGGGAACCGAACAGTCTGCCAGCCCTGCAACCGCCGGCGCGTTGTCGCCAGCGGCGTTGACGACGTAGTCGACGTCGAGTCTGTCGACCGTCGGTTCGAGCGACCCGCCCAGGTCCTCGGTCGGGTCGGTGCCGCCGCCGACTGTACCGGGAACCGATTTCCCCCCGTCCGAGCGAACCGGTTCGTCGCCGTCCTCGCCGGACTCGCCGCCCGCCCCCGGGTCTGCCCCGTCGGCCCCATCGTCCGGGGGTTCACCGCCGGTGTCGTCCCCGTCCGCGTCGTCGGTCGCGTCTCCGTCCGCGTCGCCGGTCGCATCTCTGCCGTCGGCGTCCACCGGGAACGGGGTCTGCTCGACGACAACCGTCTCGACGGCACCGTTCTCGACGACGATGTCGGTCACCTCCGTCCGGGGTCGGATGTCGGCCCCGTACTCGCGGGCGTCGCGGGCGGCGGCGACCGTCAGCAGGAACGGGTCGATTGCCGCGTCCGGCACCGCGAGCGCGCCATCGACCGCCGGGTCGAGGCCGGGTTCGCGCTCCGTGGCCGCCTCGGCGGAGAGATGCTGGGCGGCGATGGAGCAGTCCTCGCAGGCCGTCTGCAGTCCGTCGAGGTTGTCGCCGACGACCAGACCACCGGTGTCCTCGACGCAGTGGCCCGCAATCTCGAACAGCGTGCGGTTCTCCGCGAGACAGCGCTGCGCGTAGTCGGGGTCCTCGCGGGCGAACTGTGCGCCACTGGCGAGCAGACCGCCCATCCGGCCGGTGCGCGGGGCCGCGAGCGGTCCGGGGTCGACGAGTGTGACCTCGAGTCCACGGATGGCGAAGTCCCGTGCGAGCCCTGTGCCGAGCGGACCGCCGCCGACCACGAGCACGTGTGGCGTGTATCCCATCTACTCCCTCGTGGGACGGCGTGTCACTTATCTCCCGCGGTGCGGGGCGACGAGACTACGCGACCAACTGCGGCCCGCCCAGCAGTCCGACGAGCAACAGCACGAACAGCCCCACCATGACCGCGATGGCGAGCACCCGGGTCCAGTAGGTGGCCTGCTGGCGCTGGGCGGGTAGCGACTCCGCCAGGCCGTTGAGCGCGAACCCGGTCGCAATCAGGGGGGTGAACAGCCGGAGACCCGAACCGGCGAGGAGGCTGTACGCGGCCAGCGCGTAGAACAGCGCGGCGGTGCCAAACCAGACCAGATTCTGTGGCCGTCCGTCGGGGTCACGGGACAGGTCCCCGAAAAATCGGGTCGCGAGGCTCTGGCGGTCACTCATCGTGTGTCCGTTGAGTATCGGAGCAAATCACCGTTTCGGTGCGGCCGTTACCTGTGTCCGGTCCCGCATCGACAGGACAGACCGGTGGTACGGCTCCCCCGACCGGTCGGCGGCCGGGGGGTCGACCTGAGTTTTTTACACGCCCCGACCAACGGTGGAGTATGGAGGAGTTCGACGGGCTCGACCTCCAGGCGGTCGAGGACAGACTCGACACCGGGGGTGACGACGCACCGCTCGCCAGCGACCGGGTCGTCCTCGACGTGCTCGACGGGACAACCCCGCCCGAGGAGTGGATTCAGCTCGTTGCGTCGGGGGCAGTGCTCGTGTTGCACGTCGACGGCGACCTGAACGAACTCGCGGCGGGGTTCGCCCGCGACATCCGCGACGGGGGCGGCAGTCTGATGCACTTCCGTGGCTTTCTGGTCGTCACGCCCGCCGACGTCGGTATCGACGCCAACCGACTTGGCTGAGTCGCCGGTCAGTTGACGCTACACTCGAGTTCGAGCCCGATGTGGTCGGAGATGTAGTTCGGCACGTCCGAGGTGGCCCAGAACTCGCGGGTGTTGGTCTTGCCCCGCCAGAAGTGTCGCCGCCGGATGTGTTCGACCTCGAGCTCGAAGCTGTGCTCGGGCTGGGGCTCCTCGACGAGCACGTAGTCGATACGCCGGTCGGGCACGTCGGGGTACTCGCAGCGCTTCCCGTGGTCTTCGAGGTAGTTCGGGTTGATCGGGTCTATCTTCGCCCGGTCCATCCCGCCCGGCGGGCCGTGTTCGAGATAGGTGGTGCCGACCGGCCCGCCGTGTCGCTCCCAGGGGTCGTACAGCGAGCAGGTGCTCTTGAACGCCTCGAACAGTTCCACCTCGGTCCGGTTGCGCTCTGATATCAGCCGTGGCTGTTCGACGTTCAGGTTGAAATCGCCCGCCACGATGGTGAGATTCTCCGCGCTGCCGGCCCGCTGGACGAACCTCGTCAGTTGCTCGAGCTGCTTTGCACGGTACTCCTCGATGCTGTCGGGGTCGGAAAAGGGGATATCGGCGGGGTCGAGATTGAGGTCGCCCCCGTGGAGCAGGTGGGTTGTGAACACGTCCAGTTTGCCCGGCCCGATGTCCACCTCGATGTGCTGTGCCCCCTTGTTGGCGTAGAAGTCGGCGTCCCGCAGCGAGTTGCCCCGGTGGTCGAACCCCACCTCCGAGCTGTCGACGATTGGGTTACCGTTCCCGGTGAGCGTGTAGAGACCGCTGTGTTTCGAGGGAAAGTCGATGCGTTCGAGCGAGGTGGCGCCCGGTCCGGCGTAACTGTCGGTCACACCCTCGACCTGCTCGGCCAGCGCCTCGCGGGTCTCCCGCTGGAACACCTCACACAGCGCGACGACGTCGTAGTTGCTCTCGGTGAGCGCGCGACAGAGGTCCCGGGTGCGACCATCGAGGTCCGGCATCCGGCCGATTGTTCCCGGCGAGACACTTCCCAGGGGGCCAAACTCCAGTTCCGGCAACTCGATGCCGTCGAGCAGCCACGTGTTGTAAAACAGAAACGTAAGGTGCTCGTCGCTGCCAAACGGGGAGAGGACCGGCACGTCGAGCGAGCGGACATCCCTGGCGGTGCTCGCGGCGGCCTCGTACCAGCGCGAGAGTCCGCTCGCGGCCGTGGCCTCGGCGGTGGTCTCGCTGTCACCCGCCGGCTCCCGTCCCCCGTCGGTGAGCGGGCGCCCACGGTCCCCCCTGTCCGTGGTCATGACGACTCTCTGTCTGGGGGTGTCTCTCCGGGACTTCTCATATCATTATTTCCAAAATCGAGGGTATATGACTACCGGTTCTCTGTCACTCGATGCGGAACACTGGTTCGGTGAGTGTCTCGCTCTTGCAGGCCGGACATCGGCTGGGTCGGTTCGCGGGGTCGTCGAACTCGTCGAACCCACAGTCCTGACAGGACGGCGGCGCGACCAGCAGTTCCTCCTCCGTGGAGGCCAGCGAGCGGGCGACGTGACGGACGTGGTCGAGCGCCTCGGGCGTCCGGATATCGAACTCGCGGGCGAGCGCGCTCGCCGGCAGTGACTCCTCGCGCAGCGCATCGGCCATGCGTTCGCGGGTCGTCCGGTCGGCTTCGTGCATACCCTCGTTATGACCGGGGCATCAAAATCGGTTTTGCCGACGGTATCGGGGGTAACGGCTCCTCATACTGTCGGCTGTCACTTCGTGGAACGATTCGGCACCCCGGAGTGCCGAAATATGCCATGGGCTTACAGCCGACAGTATCAGCCACAGCCGGCAGGGTCGGTGGTGGCCCAGTCGACCAGCGGGCACCCACAGCACTAATACCGGCGGCGGTCAACGGCCAGATATGGATTTCACGCCGACAGCAGAGCAACGCCAGATACGGGAGATGGTCGAGCAGTTCGCCGACGAGGAGATACAGCCACGGGCGGCGGAGATAGACGAAACCGACGAGTTCCCCCGCGACCTGGTCGACAGGATGGCCGAACTGGGGCTGATGGGGATGCCAATCCCCGAGGAGTACGGCGGGGCCGGACTCGACTACCACGCCTACGCGATGGCGCTTGAGGAGATCTCCCGCGCCAGCGGTGGTCTCGGCACCGTCGTGGCCGCACACGTCTCGCTCGCGTGCAACATGATCTACGAGTACGGCGACGAGGCACAAAAAGAGGAGTATCTGGTGCCGCTCGCGTCGGGCCGCGAGGTGGGGGCGTTCGCGCTCTCGGAACCCGGCGCAGGCAGCGACGTGCCGGCGATGGAAACCACCGCCGAGCGCAACGGCGACGAGTACGTCGTCGACGGCGGGAAACTCTGGATATCCAATGGGTCGGTCGCGGACACGGTCGTGCTGTTCGCGAAGACCGACCCCGAGGCCGGCGCGAAGGGTATCTCATCGTTCGTCGTCCGTCCCGAGGAGGACCGGGGCTTTGTCGTCGAGGGGACCGAGGACAAACTCGGCGACAAGGGTTGTCCAACCGCGGAGTTGCGCTTCGAGGAGATGCGCGTGCCGGTCTCGCGCCGACTGGGCGCGGAGGGCGACGGGATGGGACAGGCACTGAAGACGCTCAACGGGGGTCGTATCACAATCGCGGCCCGCGGTGTCGGCATCGCGCAGGCGGCACTGGACGAAGCACTCGCCTACGCGGGCGAGCGCGAGCAGTTCGACCAGTCCATCGGCGACTTCCAGGCCATCCAGCACAAACTCGCCGACATGGACACGAAGGTTCAGGCCGCCCGGATGCTGATGCACCGGGCCGCCGACCGGAAGATGCGCGGCAAGGAGTACATAAAGGCGGCCGCACAGGCCAAACTCCACGCCTCGGAGGTTTCCCGCGAGGTGGCAAACGAGGGTATCCAGATTCACGGCGGCTACGGCTACGTGAAGGATTTCCCGGTCGAGCGGTTCTACCGTGACGCCAAACTCAACGAGATCTACGAGGGTACCAGCGAAATTCTCCGCAACACCATCGCAGACCAGTTACTCGACAGTTGAGGCTGGTCCCGCTGTGATACACGCCATCGCAAGAATCAACACCGCCGCCCCGTCAGTTGAAACAGGAACAGGCCGATGAGCGAGGACAAGCAGGACAGCGCCGGCGACAGTTCGACCGGCGAGGGGGTCGGAAACGGACGCGCGCTCGGGGGGCTCGAACAGGTGCTCGACACGACAGACACCGTCGTCTGGGAGGTCGACGTCGACCGGTTGGCAGTCGAGTACGCCGGTCCGGCCGAGCGGGTCACCGGTATCCAGCCCGGTGCAGCCACCAGCCTGATGGAACTCAACGCCCGGATGGTCCACCCGGACGACCAGCTCACGGTGGAGAACCGGTTCGAGGCGGTGCTCGCGGGCGAAACCGAGGCCGTCGACGTGGAGTTCCGGACCAGACCGGGAAACGGGCCCGTTCGGTGGGTCCGCATGCAGGGTTCGGTCGAGAGCCGGGTGGACGGGGAGCCGGCCACACTCGCCGGCCTCGCGACGGACATCACATCGCTGAAACAGCGGGAGGCCCGCCTCGACGAGTTCGCCGGCGTCGTCAGCCACGACCTGCGCAACCCCCTGTCGGTCGCAATCACACGGACAGAGCTCGCACAGGAGAACACAGACAGCAAGCACCTGTCCCACGCCCGTGACGCGCTGAACCGCATGGAGGTGCTGATAGACAACCTCCTCACGCTCGCCCGGGCCGACCGGGCCGTCGGCGACACCGAACCGGTTGGGGTCGGGTCGGTCGCCGAGGAGGCCTGGCAGGCCGTCGACACCGGCGACGCCAGCCTGAGCGTGGAGCTCGACCGGGCCGTCCGGGCAGACCGGACCCGACTCCAGCAGCTGGTGGAGAATCTCGTGCGAAACGCCGTCGAACACGGCGCTCCGGGCGGGACAGACGACTCGCCGGGCGGTCACGCCGACTCCGGTGACTCCGGCGGGGTGACGGTGCGTGTGGGGCCCCTGGAGAACGGGTTCTTCGTCGAGGACGACGGCGTCGGGATACCCGACCAGCAGCGGGAGGCGCTGTTCGCCCGCGGGGACACGAGCGAACACGCCGGACTGGGGTTGCGCATCGTCCGGCAGGTTGTCGAGGCACACGACTGGTCGGTCCGCGCCACCGAGAGCAACGCCGGCGGGGCGCGCTTCGAGATAACCGGCGTCGAGTTCGTCTGAGATGGTGACACTCGACCCGCGCCGATTCGCCGGGGCGCTGACGCTCGCTGTGTTACTGGTTGGGCTCGTGACCCTCGCAACCGCGGGTGGTGCGGGAGGTGACCTCACCAGCATCTTCGAGTACGAACCCGGGGAACAGACCGTCACACCCGGCGAGCGTGTGACCGTCGACGTCGAGGTGTTCGCCGGCGGCGTGGCCTACGATATCGGTGTCGACCGGGTGAACGCGACACTGGCCCACGACCCACAGGCGCTGACCGTGACCGACGTCGAACCCGGGGGCTGGCTGGCACAGGGCGAGACAGACCTGGCAGTCGAGACGGACATCGACGACGAGGCCGGCACCGTGCAGGTGGTCCAGACCCGCGACCCGGCCAGCGGAGGTGTCACCGGGAACGGAACCCTGCTGACCGTCACCGTCGCCGTCTCCGGGGACGCCACCCCGGGCAACTACACGCTGTTCTACGGCGAGAGCAACGTCCGGATGGTCAACGACCACTACCAGCCGGTGTTCACGGACAACGGGACCCTCCGGGTCAGCGAGGGGCGCACGACGGCCGACGGCGGCGGTACAAGTCGGTTCACCCTCGGCGTGGCTACGGTTATCGCGCTCGTGGTGGGTGCCGTCGTGGCCCGCCGGGTCCGCGGGGGACGGGACTAGAGGAAGCCGGCAAGTCGGTCGGCGGCCGTCTCGACACGGGGGGAGACGAGCGCGAACCGGATCCAGTCCGAGCGCGACTCGCCGAACGCCTCGCCGGGCATCCCGGCCACGCCAGCCTCGTCAACCAGCAGTTCGACGCTCTCGAAGGTGCCCGGGAACGCCGGGAAGCGTGCCATCACGTAGAACGCCCCCTCGGGGTCCGTGTAGGTCGCACCCACCTCGTCCAGCGCGTCGGTGAACACCGTGATGCGGTCGCGCAGGCGCTCGCGAACGCCCTCGTAGTACGCCGGGCCGGTCTCACGGAGCGCGTGCAGAACCGCCGCCTGTGCGGGCCGGGAACCGGTCACGGTCGTCAGCATGTGCCGGGTGCGGGCGTCCTCGAACAGGTCACCGCGGGGTCCCTGCCGGTCGGGGAACACCGCGTACCCGACCCGCCAGCCCGTGATTGCGAGTGACTTCGAGAAACTGTTCGTCACCACCCGGTTGGGCGAGTCGAACGCGAGTGCCGACGTAAACGAACCGGAGTAGTCGAAGTGGTCGTACACCTCGTCGCTGACCAGCAGTGCGTCGTAGGTTTCGGCGATATCGACCAGCGCGGCTTTTGTCTCCTCGCCGTACGTGACACCGAGTGGGTTGTTCGGCGAGTTGACCACGATGACACTCGTCTCCTCGCGCACACACTCCCGGACAGTCTCGGTGTCGGGCACACCGTCCCCGCTCGCGGGCACGTACCGGGTGTCGGCCCCGAGCAGCGACGCCCGACCGGCGTAGTAGGGGTAGGTCGGGTCGACCAGCAGTATCTCCGAGCCGGGAAACCGCTCGAAGCCGGCCGACATGGCCAGATGGTTGGCCTCGCCGGCCCCGTTCGTGATGATGACCTGCTCGCGGTCGACCCCCCGGCGGCCCGCGATCTCCTCGCGCAGGTCGGTCAGTCCGACGCTGGGCGGGTACTGGAACTGCTCGGGTTCACCTCGTGCGTACTCGACGAGCCCCTCACGGAGGGACTCGGGGGGCTCCCAGTCGGGGCTCCCGCTGACCATGTCGACCACGTCTCGGTCGGCCTGGTTCGCGTACTGCATCACGCGAAAAAACTGCGGCGTCTCGTAGTCCATACCACTCCTGTGTGCGGCGAGTACCTGTCTCTTTCCGTCCACCTCGCCGCCGGGTCACCGCTCGTGGTGTTCGTGCCGCCGCTCGCAATCGTGTTCGGTGCATCCCAGACGTGCCTCGGCGGGGTGTGCCCGGAAAGCCGCCGCGGCGACCGGAGTCACGGCTCGACAGGAAACTAACGGATATGTTTATACGAGTTCGGACAGAACGATTCCAGTACTGATGGCAAGATACTGTCCGAACTGTGGCGAGACCGTCGCCGAGAGCGACGCCTTCTGTGGGGAGTGTGGAACCGCTCTCGGCGGCGAGGAGGGCGATGGAGAGTCCGGCTGGGGCGACACGGCGGACACCGGCCAGACCACACAGAACACCGGCCGGGACGACGCGGGAAACACCGGCCAGACCACACAGAACACCGGCTGGGAGGGAGGACAGGGCGGCCGTGGACAGCAACAACAGCCCCCGCGGCAGGGCCCACCGGGGGTGCAGGGCGGCGGTGTGGCGGGAATCCCCCGGAAAAACGCCATAGACACGTTCGTGCAGGGGGTGAAGTGGCTCGTTGCGGTGCCCGCACTGCTCGGTGCGTTTTTTCTCGTCGAGGTGCTCAACGGTCTGGGGCAGTTTGTCACCGGGCTGTTCTCGCTGGCCGGGTCGATTCTCACACTGCTCGTCTTCGGTGCCGCCTACGTGTACACCGAGCGGTTCGTCTACGGTGGAGACGTACAGGGTGGTATCGACGGGGTACTGAGCACAGTCTCTGAGGTGGCCAGCCGGCTCCTCGCGCTGATCGGCATTGGTCTCATCTACGTCATCGTGGTGTTCGTTGGCTTGCTGTTTCTGCTCGTCCCGGGAATCTACCTCGGCGCCCGGTTGGTGCTCGCGTTCCCGGCGTGTGTGCTCGACGGCGAGGGTGTGACCGACAGTCTCTCGACGAGTTGGGACGTCGCAGAGGGGAACCTGCTCAAACTCGTCGGTCTCGGGGCTATCAACTTCCTCGCCGCAATCGGATTCGGAATCGCCGCATCGGCGGTCGCGGCGGTCGTCGGCGGGCTGTCGGCGGTGGAGAGTCCGGTGTTTACGCTGGCAATCGCACCGGTGTCGGCGGTGCTCAGCGGTGCCGTCCAGATGGCAATCGCCCGGGTGTACATAGAGAACCGCCCGCCAGAGCCACAGCCACAGGGCCAGCAGGCCGGCGGCTACCAGCAGGAACCCACCCAGTACTGAGTCCGAGTCACCGACGTCTCGCACACCGCCCGGCTGTCGACACCGCCAGCCCCTTCAGTCGTCCTGTCGTACGTGTCGGTATGAGTGAGTTGACCGCAACGCTGCACACCACCGAGGGTGACATCGAGGTCGAACTGTTCGACGAGAGAGCCTCACGGGCCGTCGAGAACTTCGTCGGACTGGCAACCGGCGACCAGGAGTGGGAGGACCCGAAGACGGGCGAGACACGGACCGACCCGCTGTACGACGGGGTGCTCTTTCACCGTATCATCGACGGGTTCATGATCCAGACCGGTGACCCGACCGGCACAGGGCGGGGCGGCCCCGGCTACACGTTCGACGACGAGTTCCACCCGGAACTGCGCCACGACGGCGCGGGCATCCTCAGCATGGCCAACCACGGGCCCGACACGAACGGCTCGCAGTTCTTTATCACCCTCGACGCACAGCCACACCTCGACGACAAGCACGCCGTCTTTGGCTCGGTCACCGACGGGATGGACGTTGTCGAGGCGATCGGCAACGCCCCGACGGACGGAAACGACAAGCCGACCAGCGAGATTCGCCTCGAATCGGTCAC
>JAQCNG010000213.1 GCA_028275145.1 Halovenus sp.
TACCGCTCGTCGGCCCGGTACCCCTCGCCGTGTGGGCGGACGATGCCGTCGGAGGCGTCCATCGCGACCAGTTCACCGGGCGCACGGCGGAGGTGTGTCGCCAGACGGCGGCCGGCACGACTGCTCCGGCCGGCCGTCTCGTCGATTGCTTGGTGGTAGGCACGCTCGACCGCGCGGTCGGCCTCGTGTGCCGGGCCGAACACCGACGTCCCGTCGAAGGTAAGCGGGAAGTACGCCACACCGCCGGGGACGAGCGCATCGGTGAACGCCTCGACGGCCTCCGGAATCGACACGAGGTCCATGAACTGCTGTGCGACGACAGCGTCTGCGTCGTCGTCCGGGAGTTCGGCGAGCGCGTCACCAACCTCGAAGCGAAACTCCAGGTCGCCAACGCGGCTGCTGGCCTGCCCGTCCGTGACCGCTCGGCCGCGATACCGCAACTCGGCGGCCCGGGCGTGTCGGGCGTGGGCGACGACAGCGGCCGACGCCTCCACCCCCCGGTAGCTTCCCGCGGTCACACCGCGGTCGACCAGCCACGGCACCAGAGAGCCGGTTCCAGCACCGGCCTCGATGACCTGCGGGGCCGCCGGCAACGCGGCGACGAACCGGTCGGCCGCCCGCCGTGACCGTGACTCCTCGTCGACCGAGCGCTTCGCCTCCAGATATCGCACCCGTGCGTGCTCGGTCATCGCTGTCCCCGTGGTGAGGGCCGTCCGCTGTTGTTGCCAGACGCGGACGTGAGGCCCCGAGCCGGGCTGTTCAGTCGGTTACACATCGTCCACGCCCGCGCCGTCAGTCGTGGTGGTGCTGTGGTGGTGCAGGAGGACCTGCAGTGTGTCCTCGGGTGACGACTCGATTCGCTCGAACGCCTCGGCGGCGCGGTGTATCGGCAGTCTGTCCGTGATAATCGCGTCGGTGTCGAGCTGTTCGAGTTGCTCCAGCGCCGTCGCGAGTCGTCTGTTTTTCGACCACCGCCCACCCAGTTCGGAGGCGATGGTGCTGACCTGGCTGGACACGATGTCGATCCGGTCCCGGTGGAACCGGCCGCCGAGGTCGAGATTGCACGCCTTCGAGCCGTACCACGACCCCACGACGATGCGACCGTCGAACCCGACGGCCGCGATGGCGTCGTCGAGCGCGTCCGGCTGTCCGGACACCTCTACCGCCAGGTCCGCGCCGTCGGGTTCCTCGTCGTCGAACAGTGTCGCGGCCTCCCCGGGGGTGATAGCACGGTCTGCGCCGAGTCGGATGGCCCGCTCCCGGCGGGCCGGAATCGGCTCGACGACCACCAGCGACTCCAGCGGGAACTCCGACAGCAAAGCGGTGGTACAGAGCCCGATGACGCCCGCACCGAACACGACCGCTCGCTCGCCGACCCGGGGTTCGGCGTCGAGCGCGAGGTTCGTCGCCGTCTCGACAGACGGCAGGATTGCGCTCTCCTCGGTCGACAGCTCCCCCGGCAGCGCGACGACGTGGTCGGTCGACGCACAGAACTGGGTCCGGTGTGGGTGAAAGGCGAGCACCCGGCGGTCGAGCCAGTCGTCGTCGACAGCCTCACCGGTCTCGACCACGCGACCGGCGGCGGCGTAGCCGTACTCGACGGGAAAGGAGAGGTCGCCCTCGAGTGTCGAGAGCTCGGAGTCGGCCGGGAGTTCGTCCGGCACCTCACCGCGGTAGACGAGTGTCTCCGTTCCGGGGCTGATTCCCGAGACTGCGGTTTCGACGGCCACCTCGCCGGGGCCGGGGGCGGACCGCTCGACCTCGGCCAGGCTCACCTCGCCCGGCGCGGTAAACCGCACCGCGTGCTCTGTCATGCGTCCTCTACCCTCCTTCTGTGCCCGTCGGCCGTGCCGTGACCGACGACACGTGTGCCGGTCTCGCGGCACTCCTCGAGCGCGTGTTTGGCCTGGTGGCCCGCCTCGTGTGCGGTTGCTCCCGTGCCGATTCCGACCTGGTACTGGATACCGGTCTCCGCCCGCAGATGCTCGACAATCGACTCGAACGCCTCGGTGCGCATCGGCGGACAGATGGCAATGACGTTGTCGCCGCCGACAAAGTGCGCGACGCTCTCGTACTCCGCCAGCAGGTGCTTTTTCAGGTCCATCACCGACCGCTGAATCGTCGTGTGCGCGTCGACCACGCTCTCCTCGTCGGTAATCGACCCGGTCACGTCGACGATGTCGAAGTGCCCGACCGTGAGGTGTGCGTTCTCGGGGTCGAGCGCGTCGTCGGCACGGAGTGCCTCTTGCCGGTTGGGGTCCTGTGCACTCCCGGCGGCCTGAAGCTGTTCGGTTGCCGACTCGACAGCCGCGAGCGGGGTCGGTCCGTCGCCGACCCCGATACTCACAGTGATGGGATACCGGTTGCGCACCCGCTCCTGGAACCGCTCGTACTCCTCGGGTGCAATCTGGTTTGCAACGCCGACCATGTTGTCGAATCTGCTGTAGAAGGCGTACCCGTCAGAGTGCCCTACAAAGTCCGCGAAGTCCGCGTACAGTCGCGCCTGGAGCGCCTGCAGGTCCGTCTCTCGCCGGGGCGCCGGTGTCGTCGTCCACGGTCCGTACTCGTCGGCCTGAATAATCGACAGTCGAACAGTATTCGTCGTCGTAGATGGCATCTCCTGGAATTATGGCTGGTGACAGATAAACCCCGCTTAATATCCACGCCACAGACCGGCTAGCCCGACTGACTCTTTGTTCTGCTGTCCACGGGTATATGTCCGTACAGACCTAACCGACTGTCGTGACCAGTATTGCGCTCGTCGTTCTCGATACGGTTCGATATGACGCTTTCACCGAGCAGTTCGATTGGCTTCCCGGAACGTGGTTCGACCACGCCTACTCGACCAGTCACTGGACCGGCGACGCCCACGCCTCGCTGTTTACCGGACAGTACCCCAGCGAGGCCGGTGTGTCGGTTGCCGACTGGTCGCTGTCGACGCCGGAACCGACCCTCGCCGAGCGCCTCTCGACTGCCGGCTACGACACCCGGGCGTTCTCGGCGAACATCAACGTCTCGGCACCGTACGACTACGACCGCGGGTTCGACACCTTCGAGGGAACCTGGCGACTGGACCTCCCGAAGCCGGCGGTGTTCAACTGGTTTCGACACATGGAGGAAAACGAGCGGCCCACGCCGCTGGCGTACGTCGACGGCCTGGCAGAGACACTGCGTGGTGAGTACGACATCGCGCGGTCTCTGCGACTGGGCCTGCGACAGGCCGTCACCGGGACCCGGTTCGACCGCACTGACGACGGGGCGCGGGCGTTCCGTGAGACGGCCGGGAATCTGGACCCGGACGACAGGACGTTCCTTTTCGCGAATCTCATGGAGGCACACCAGCCCTACCGGATTCCACCCTCCGAGCGGACGGCCCCGCCCGCTGCCATCGGGCCCGCCTTCGAGACGACGCTCCGGGCCCGGTTCGACGACCCCGCGGCCGCACTCGTGGAGGGGGTCGACCCCGCGTCGGTCGACCCGCCGTCGCTGGACCCCGAGCGTGCGCGGGCGGCCTACGACGACTGTGTCCGGTATCTGTCCTCCGTCTACGCGGACGCCTTCGAACGTCTCGAGTCGTCGTTCGACTACGTGTTCACCCTCGCCGACCACGGTGAACTGTTCGGCGAACACGGCGCCTGGGAGCACGGGTACGGACTCTACCAACCACTGACGCACGTACCGCTGGTGGTCAGCGGTCCCGGCTTTCCCGACGAGCGCCGCTCTGACCCGGTTTCACTGCTCGACGTGCACAGGACGGTGCTGGCGCTTGCCGACGGGGTCGACCCGGCGGGCCGGGGTCGTGACCTCCGGACCGTCGACCAGTCGGCCCGGTATCTCACCCAGTACAACGGCATCGCGTCGATGCGCCGCGAGGCCCTCCGGGAGCGTGGGTACGCACCGTCGGCAATCGACGACGTCGACGTCGAGTACCGCGGACTCGTCGCCGACGGCTACTACGGGTTCGAGAGCGACGACGGCTGGCACGAAACGGGGACAACCGCCGACGACCCCCGAGAGCAACTGACCACCCTCCGCGAGTCGGTGCCGGACAACCGCGCCACAGAACACGACACCGGCCCGGTCGACCCCGATATCCGCCAGCAACTCGACGCCCTCGGATACACCTGATGACGGTCCGTGCGAGTCCGAGTGCCCGTCCCGCCGGCGACTCTGCCTTGCTGTGTCGCCAGCAACGCCACACACCGCCAGTACCTCCCAGCCAGCAACGCCACACACCGCCAGTACCTCCCAGCCAGCAACCCCGCACACCGCCAGTACCCCCCGGCCAGCAATCCCGCACGCCACCAGCAACCCCCAGCCAGCAATCCCGCATACCGCCAGTACCCCCCAGCCAGCAACGTCGCTCGTCTCTGTCCCGGCCGACAGCCGGGTCTGCTGCTGTCCTCTCCCCCTCTCAGGCCGCCGATTCACAGACCCTTCGGTACTCTCGGGGCCCACCTCCAGGCGAAACAGGGGGGTTCGACCTGTGCTCACTGCCCGGGAAAGACAGCGTCGTCTGCCTGTGCGACCCAGTCCTGATGCCGGACGATGACCCGGACCGGAACCGCGTCGACACCGAGCAGTCTCGCAACCGCGAGTCGGTGTTTCCCGTCGTTGAACAGCAGTCGCCCGTCGCGGCCGACGTTGACCGCAATCTCGTCGTACTGCAGTTTGCCGTCGCGCAGTTCGCTCGCCGGGCGGTACCCCTCGCTGTCGATACGGTCGTACAGTGTGTCGAGGTCCGCACAGCGCTCGCGAAACTCCGCCTCGGTCTCACAGCCCCACAGCGGCGCGCCGTCGGTGATACACGCCACGATGGCCCGGTAGTACTCGGTGTCCGCCCAGTCGACCCCGTCCTGGAAGTGTCGACGGAGGCTGACGTAGGGGACGTACTCGTCGAACGGGACCGCTGGCTGGTCCCACTCCCCGTCAAGCACCGCGCCGGCGGTTGCGCTCCGGAAGAACCCCGTGAACCGCGCATCCGGCGGTGTGAACGCGGGGTGGCGCTCCCCGTCCTGTGCCTTGTCCACGCTGCTCGTGTAGACGGTCACGTGCTCGATGCGCTCCGGCGAGACACGCCGCACGGTGAACGGGTCCGCCGGCTGCTGGAGCTGCTTTGTCTGTTTCCACTGCTCGAACGGGAGTCCGGCGTGTGGGTCCTGCTGCCACTCCATGGCCTCACTCGTGTGGCCGCGCACTTGTACGCTGGCACCGAGCCCCGGCTCTGTGCCGGCTCCAACCGCCGGACCGTCCGCTGGTAACTCTCGCCTCGTCGCTCCGACTCACTGCGGCCGCGTCACCCCGAGAGCCGTTGCTCGAACCGTTCGAGCAGCGCCTGGGACGCGTCGGTGCGCCCCGGAGGACCGTACGTGTCGCCGGGAACCGCGTCCGGGTCGGGACGGGGGAGCGTGCCCGACTCGACGGCGCTGACGAACTCGCCGGGCTGGTAGTACGACCACGCCCGCCCGTCGGTGAACGTCGTCACGTCGGTGTCGTCGACCACGACGAACTGCACGTCGTCGTGGCCGGTCACGCTGTAGAGCTGTTCCAGCAGGCGGAGTCGGTCGATTCGCCCGGTGTTCATCCGGTCGTACTCGGCGACCGGGTCGACGCCGGCCGCGACGAGCAGCTGCCGCGCCTCGCGGGGTGACGGGATTCCGGCCTCCCGGCAGAGCCGGGGGTTGCCCGTCGCCCACACGTCGTGATCGGTCCGGTGTGCGTAGAACTGAACCCACGACAGCGGGACGGGGGTGCCGCTGGCCGGCGGACTCACGTCTACCGTCTTGTCCCGGTCGAAACAAAGTATCCGTTCGTCCATACCTGTCTGTGTGGCTCGCTGCTATTGAACGTCCCGGCACTGACCCGGGGCTGGGGCTGTCCCAACCCGCTGCCGACCCGCCCGCGAACAGCAGATGTCGACGGTCAGCTGCGGGCCCGTTCGCGTGCCTGCTCGACGGACATATCCTCGCGCCGGAGTGCCTCGACGAACAGTTCGCCGGCGCGGTACGACGAGCGCACCATCGGGCCGCTGGCACAGTACAGAAACCCCAGTTCCTCCTTGGCGACACGCCCCCAGGTGTCGAACACGTCCGGGTGGACGTAGTCGGCGACCTCCAGATGCGACCGGGAGGGCTGGAGGTACTGACCGAGCGTGACCACGTCGACACCGACCGCACGCAGATCCCGCAGTGTCTGGTAGACCTCGTGGTGGTGCTCGCCGACGCCGAGCATGAGGCTGGTCTTCGCGTAGGCGTCGGACTCGGTTGCGATCTGTTCGAGCACTGACAGCGACTGCTCGTAGCCCGCCCGTCGGTCCCGGACCGGCCACTGGAGTCGCTCGACGGTCTC
>JAQCNG010000234.1 GCA_028275145.1 Halovenus sp.
CCGAAACCGGGCACGACGTTGAGCACGCCGTCGGGAATCCCCACCTCCGTCGCGAGTTTGCCGATCTCGACGGCAGTCAGCGGCGTCTGTTCGGCGGGTTTGACGACCGCTGTGTTGCCCGTTGCCAGCGCCGGTGCGACCGACCGGCCGAAGATGTTCGTCGGGAGGTTCCACGGGATTATCTGTGCGGTCACGCCCAGCGGTTCCCGGACGGTGTAGTCGACGTAGTCGTCGGTCAGCGGAATCGAGTCACCGTGGACCTTGTCGGCGACCCCCGCGTAGTACTCGAAGTAGCGGGCACACGTCTCCACGTCGGCCCGGCCGTGTGAGAGCGGTTTGCCGTTGTCACGGGTCTCCAGCAGGGCGAGACTCTCCTGCTGGGCGCGAATCTGCTCGGCCAGTGCGCTCAGCAGTCGACCGCGCTCCTGTGGCGGCATCGACGACCACTCGTCGAACGCGCTGTTTGCCGCCGAGACGGCGCGGTCGATATCTGGCTTCTGTGCCCGTGCCACTCTCGCGAACGCGTCCTCGGTCGCGGGGTTGACCGTCTCGAAGTACTCTCCGCTGTCGGCGGCGACGGCCGCACCGTCGATGACGAGGTCGTACGTGCTCAGGTCTGTCTGTGTTGCCATCGTCTAACCTACCTTGTTCTCGCTCATTGTGGTTCTGCTGAACATATCCATCCATTCAAGTTCGAAGCGTGCGCACATGTGAACTCACCCCGGGGCTTCCTGCTTCAACGACACGCTTTGCATCCACAGCCTCTCGTTGAGGCGTACACGCGAAGCCTTAACAGCGCAGGCTGTCCTGAGAGCCAGTATGGAGATAACCGCTGTCAACCAGTATCACCTGCGCTACGAGATGGCCGACAGCTTCCGGCCCGCCTGGAAACCCGGGTTCGAACAGACCGAACACGAGGTGCTCCTGTTCGAACTGGAGACCGACGCCGGTATCTCGGGTGTGTCGACGGCGTCCGGGTTCGCCGGACGGATGGACTATCTCGAACTCGCCGAGATGTTTCTCGTCGGCGAGGACCCGCGCGAGGTGGAGTCGCTCGTCGAGCAACTGGACCCGCTCAATCTGTGGGGCCCGCGGCCGTGGCACTTCGAGGTCGCCCTGTGGGATATAAAGGGAAAGGACGCGGGCAAACCGATCTACGAACTGCTGGGGGGTAGCGCCGACCCGATTCCCGCCTACGCCTCGACGGGCGAGCGCCAGGGCCCCGAGCAACGACTCGACTACGTCCACGACCGCGTCGCCGAGGGGTTCGAGGCTGTCAAACTCCGGTGTCACGGCGACGACCCCACACCGGATATCGAGGTCGCACGCGAGATCCGCGCCGAGTATCCCGACCTGACGCTGATGATGGACGCGAACATGGGGTGGAGCGTGCCGATGGTCGATGTCGCGCAGTGGACGTTCCAGGACGCGCTCTCGGTGGCCCGGGAGCTAGAGGAGATCGGCAACGTCGGCTGGCTGGAGGAGCCACTCGACCGGCGCAACTACGACGGACTGGCCCGCCTCCGCGAGCGGACGGACGTTCCAATCGCCGGCGGGGAGTTCAACAACGGGGTCTACCAGTTCCGCGAGTTCATCACGCACGGCTCGCTGGACGTGCTCCAGCCGGATGCGGTGCTCGCGACGGGCATCAGCGGCGCCACCAAGGTTGCGGCGATGGCCGACACCCACGGGCTCGCGTTCGCCCCACACACCTGGAACGACGGGCTAGGCTTTGTCGCGAACCTCCACGTGCTCGCCGCGACGAGCGCCCGCTGGTGCGAGTACCCGCTCGACCCGCCGGGCTGGGTTCCGGCGTCCCGGGATTTCCTCCTCGAGGAACCGGTCGTCGCCGAGAACGGTGCGGTCGCACCGCCGGACGGCCCGGGTCTCGGCGTCGAAATCGACTGGGACCTCGTCGAGCAACTCGACGAGTCGTAGGGGCCCCCGGCGCTCGGACCGCAGACGACACGGCGGTCATACCCCCCATCTCAGTTGTATGAACGGCGTTCCTCGGGCCGGGTGAACGTGTCCCCCCAAAGAGTTATTCACACGCTCGCGGAACCTCTCGTATGACAGAGACACCGGTGACGAGTCACTACATCGACGGAACGTGGCGGACAGACACGCCAACGGTAGATATCCACAACCCGGCAACAGAGGAGACAATCGCGACGATTCCCGACGCCGACGAGGCGGTGGTGGCCGAGGCGCTCGCGGCCGCACAGTCCGCACAGGAGGCCTGGGACGCGACACCCGGTGTCGAGCGCGGGGCGCTCATCCGCGAGATGGGGCGCGTGCTCGAGGCCCACACCGGCGACATCGGTGACGTCCTGATGGCCGAACAGGGCAAGCCAAAGTCCGCCGCCGACGGGGAGGTGGCCGGAACGGTCACGCTGGCCGACTACGCGGCCGGGTGGGGCCGACGCATCGAGGGGGATATCGTCCCGAGTGACAACCCCGACGAGCAGATTCAGCTCCA
>JAQCNG010000239.1 GCA_028275145.1 Halovenus sp.
GTGTGAGCTCGACCATCTTCTCGACGAGTTCCGCGTTGCTGTTGGCGAGTCTGCCCTGCTCGAGATAGAGGTTGTCCTCGAGTCCGACGCGGACGTGACCGCCCATCGAAACACCCTGGGTGCCAAGCGGGAACTCCTGTCTCCCGGCACCGATGACCGAGAAGGAGTACTGGTCGCCAAACAGTTTTTCGGCGGTCTGGTACATGTGAGTCAGGTGTTCGGGCTCCGCGGCGATGCCACCGTGAATGCCCATGACGAACTGGATGCGAAGTGGGGGGTCAAGGAGGCCACGGTCGAAAAAGTGTTTTGCCGTGTGCAGGTGGCCGATATCGTAACACTCCAGTTCGGGTTTCGTGTCGTGTTCGTTAAACGTTTCGAGCAGCGTCTCGATATCCCCGAACGTGTTCCGGAAAATGAAATCCCGGCTGCTGTCGAGGTACGCCGGCTCCCAGTCCTGTTCGAACTCGTCGTAGCCCCGCAGGATGGGATAGAGCCCGAAGTTCATCGAGCCCATGTTACACGAGGCCGTCTCGGGTTCGATCTCCGGGACCACCGCAATCCGTTCTTCGACACTCATATCGGCCGAGCCACCGGTCGACGGCTGGACAATCGCGTCCGTCTCGGCTCTGATTCCGCTCGCAACCTCGCGGAACAGTCCCAGGTCGCTCGAGGGCTGTCCGGTTTCCGGGTCACGGACGTGGATGTGGATGATGCTCGCACCGGCTTCCGCAGCCGCGATTCCGTCCTCGATGAGTTCCTCCGGTGTAATCGGCAGGGCCGGTGACATCGTTGGAACGTGAATCGCACCGGTCAACGCTGCTGCGATGATGACGTTTTCGTTCTCTCTCATTGGTTTGTGGTTCAGTGTCGTGTGTGGTTGTTTTCTATCAATGTGTTTACTTTTCTATGAACGCGAGCGGACGGACCCAGCCAGCACTCCCGTTCTGGACTTTGACCGGGGCGGTCACGAGCGGGATGTCCGTCCGTCGCGGGAGCGAGTCGAGACTCGACATCTTCTCTATCTGGCAGTACTCGACGTCCCGGCCGGCGAAGTGTGCCGGCCACAGTTCGCTGTCGTCACCGGTTTCGGCGTAGCGCGCGCCCATCGCGGGAAACGGTTTGTCGAACCCGTAGGCGTCGGTCCCGATGACGCGAACGCCCTGTTCGACGACGTGTTTCGTTGCGGCCCGGCTCATCCCGGGGAAGTCGGTGAGATACTCGACCGACCCCCAGTTGTCGTCGGCTCCAGTTTCGATCAGGAGAATCTCACCCGCCGAGAGCTCGTGGTCGAGTTCGCCGAGTTGGCTGTCGATCTCCTCGGAGGTGATCTCCGTCCCTGCCTCCTTCCAGGTGAAATCCAGCACAACGGCCAGGCCGACCGCCCACTCGACCGGCACCTCGTCGATTGTGGCTGCGGGCTCCCCGTCTACTCTCGGACCGTAGTGGGAGGGGGCGTCCATGTGGGTGGCAGTGTGGGTGATTGCGGTTATCTCCTCCCAGCCGAGACCGATACCCTCCGGGAAATCTTCGGCGTGGATGTCGAACCCACTGTCGCGGAGGTTCTCGGCCAGCAGCGACGCGCCGGCCTCGTGGTCGAAGTACTCGATCTCGGGCGGCCACGGCTCACTTTCGACGTCCGGTTCGAGGCCGATACTCAGGTCGATCGGGTCGTAGTGTGATGGGTTGAACATGACTGTTACAGTCCGAGGTACGCTTGGCGAACTTCGTCTGTCTGTCTTAGTTCCGCGGCCGTTCCGGAGAGCGTGATACGGCCGTTCTCGAGGACGTAGGCCCTGTCTGCGATGTCGAGCGCGTCCAGCGCCTGCTGTGAGACGAGCAGGATTGTCGTCCCCTCGTTGTTTATCTGTGCGATTGTGTCGAGGATGTCGTCGGCCAGGTCTGGGGCCAGACCGAGTGTCGGTTCGTCGAGCAACAGCAGATCCGGCTCCGCCATGAGACCGCGACTCATCGACACCATCTGCTGTTGCCCGCCGGACATCTGCCCGACGCGCTGGCCGAGACGCTCCTCGAGGATCGGGAAGATGTCGAACACACGCCGGCGGAGACTCGCCTGTTGCTCGTCGGAGATATCGCGTGGCGTCCCGATATCCAGCGTCTCGTCGACGCTCATGTCCGGGAACAGTTTCCGGTCCTCGGGCACGTGGACGAGCCCGCGGTTCCACGTCTGGTGGGCCGCCATCCCGGTGATATCCTCGTCTTCGAACTGCACGCTGCCGTTGTCCGGCGTCAGCAGGCCGGACACGTTCTCGAGCAGCGTCGTCTTGCCGGCACCGTTCGAGCCGAGCAACGCGACAATCTCGCCCGGACCAACCGAGAGCGACACCTCGTTCAGGACGTGTGCCCGCCCGTAGGCGAACCCGACTCCGTCGACCTCAAGCATCCACACCACCTCCGACGTCCTCGCCGCCGGAGCCGAGATAGACGTCGATCACCTGTTGGTCGTGGGCAACCGCCGCCGGGACGTCCTCCGCGATGATCCCTCCGTTCGCGAGAACTCCGACCTGGTCACAGATTGCCATCGTCGCCTCCATCACGTGCTCTATCAGGACGATTGTGATATCGAGGTCGGACTGGATGCGTTCGATCAGCTCGATTTGCTGGTTGATATCCTCGTGGCTCAACCCGGCGAACACCTCGTCGAGAAGCAACAGCTCCGGCTCGGTCGCGAGTGCCCGCGCGATCTCCAGACGCTTCTGTTCGGACATCGTGAGGTCCCGGCTCTCTTCGGCGCCGAACCCGCCGAGGTCGACGAGTTCCAGCAGCTCTGTCGCCCGCGTTCGGGCGTCGCGCACCCGGTCGTAGCCGCCGGCGTACAGGAGCCCCGGCAGCAGGTTATCACGGGTCGTCATACCCGGATACGGCCGCGTGATCTGGAAGGTGCGTCCGACGCCACGCCGTGCGATGCGTCTCGGTGCCATCTCGCTGATATCCTCACCGTCGAAGATGACCGTCCCGGCGTCTGGACGGAGCAGCCCCGAGACGATGTTAAAAAGCGTCGTCTTGCCGGCGCCGTTCGGCCCGATGAGCCCCTGAATGGAGCCTGACTCGATGGAGAGTGTCACCCCCTCGAGCACGGACAGGCCGCCAAAGGACTTCTCGACGCCCTGCAACTCGAGCAGTGTCATCCGCTCTCACCACCTGTACCGAGCGTTCTGACCCGGCGTGGGACACGGTTTCGCGCTATCTGCTGGAGTTTCGGGAGTATCCCGTACGGGAGATACAGGATGACGACGACGAGGACTAGACCGTACATGATCTGTGCGGCCTGTCCGCCGAACTGGAGCACCAGAATCTCGTCGACCACCCGCAGCAACACCGCACCGATGAACGGGCCGATCCAGGACTGTGTGCCCCCGAGCAGGGCGATAAGCACGACCAGAATCGAGATCTGAACGTCGAACATCGGCGAGGGTGTGACGAACCCGAGGAACCAGGCGTAGATACCACCCGCGAGTCCGGCGAGCGCCGCGGAGACGACGAACGCGCCGACTTTCAGTTTTGTCGTATTGATCCCCTGTGTGCTCGCAACCTCCTCGTCCTCGCGTATCGCGTACAACCCGACGCCGTACTTCGAGCGCTCGACGCAGCGCGCGACGAAGATAGTCACCGCGAGGACGCCGACCATGAGCAGGTACAGCAGCGCCTGGCTACGGACCGGCGAGTCAAGCGGCGCGGAGAGGAAGATGCCCTGTGACGCGTCGAGTCCGGGGAGGTTCGTCACGAACACCTGCACCGCGAGGGCGATGATGAGCGTCACCAGCGCGAAGTATGGCCCTTTGAGACGGAGCGCGGGATAACCAACGACCAGGGCAACGAACCCGGCCACGAGTGCCCCGATGGGTGCGGTCAGAAACGGCTCCAGACCAAACTCGACGAACAGCCAGACCGAGGTGTATCCGCCGACGCCGAGAAAGGCAACGTGACCGAAGCTCTCGTAGCCGGCGTAGCCACCCAGGATGTTCCAGCCGATACTCAGCGACGCGTACATCACCATCAACATAAAAAAGGAGAGGTAGTACTGGTCCTGCGTGAGCAGTGGCACACTCAGCAGTGTTGCCACGACGACAACTGCGAGGCGGTCCGAGGTGTGAAGTCGCTCACGGATCATTGTTGGAAGAGTCCCTCCGGTTTGACCAGCAACAGGCCGACCAGCAGTCCGAACAGGATGAAATCGACCCAGACAAACGGCACCACGAGCGCACTCAATTCGGAGATGAGACCGGTGATGAGGCCGGCCGTCGTGGCGCCGACGACGCTCCCGACACCGCCGAGAATCGTCACGATGAACACGAACACCATCCAGTGGATGTGTTCGCTCGGACTGAACGACCAGAACATCACCGTTGCGACCCCTGCGATAGCGACTGTGGCGAGGCCAACACCGAACGTGATTGCGCTCACGCGGCGCTCGTTGATACCGGAGAGCGCGGCCCCCTGGTCGTTCTGTGCGACAGCGAGCACGGCACGACCTGTGTAGGTCCGCTTCAAAAAGAGATACACCATAACGAGAGTCAGGACAGCGAGCCCAGCGCCGACGAGGCGGCCGGTTGTCAGGGGAACACCGGCGACGTCGACCACCTCACGGGTGTACCCCGTCTGGAGTACCCGGGGGTCGGCGCTGAACTGGACAACGAGCAGGTTCTCCAGTGCGATTGCGAGCCCGAACGTGAGCACGAGCGAGACAAACGCCACCTCCTGTGCGCGCTCGGCGAGCGGTCGAAAGAGCAGTTCGTACAGCCCAACCCCGAGACCGAAAAACAAGGGAACAATCCCGAGTAGTGCGAGCACCGGGTCGATACCCAGCGACTCGTTTGCGGTGTACGCGAGATAGGCCGCAAGAATGGCAAACGCGCCGTGGGAGACGTGAATAACGTCGAGCGTCCCCCAGATGAGGCTGAAACCGACACTCAGGGTCGCATAAACGAGACCGAGCAACACACCGAGAAGGACCGCTTCAACAATGGCCATCGTTGTCAGAACTGTTCATACCATGGGTATGCCATCTCGTGGGTCGCAACGTCCTCTGGACCGACGAGTCGTGCGACCCCATCTCTGACCTGTGTCACGTACTCGATGGGGTCGGGAAGCCCGCGGTCGTCGAAGCAGTACTCCCCGCCGACAGTCTCGACACAGTTGTTGCGGAGCCAGTCCCGGATCATCCCCTGGTCGAGTTCGCCTGCCCCCTCCACCCCCTGCTGGAGCGTCTGCATCCAGGAGTAGCCAAACAGGAAGTACTCGGAGGTTGTTCCGCGGTTGTATTCCTCCTCGGCAATCTCGTTCAGGCGGTCGATTCCCTCGAAAGGCAGATCCGGGTGCATCGATGTGCCCGACACAACGTAGTCTCCGAGTTCGCCGAGCTCTGCCTCCCACGCCGGGGTGAGCGTCCCAATCCCCTGGAGCACGGCTTTTGGCTCGTAGCCCGTGTCGTGAATCGCCTGGATGGTCTGGACCCCGTCGCCGAAGAACCCGTTCGCGAAGAATATCTCCGACCCTTCGCTCTCCGCGCTCGACACCAGCCCCTGTGCCGAGTCCAAAGGCAGGTTGTAGCGCTCGTCCATGTCGAACGGGATGCCCAGTCGGTCCAGATTCTCCGTCACACTCTCGTACACCGCCTGACCGACAGGGTTGTCGACGGTGATAGCGGCCGCACTCGTCGGCCACTCGCTCTCGGGTTGTTGCTCCAGCCAGTTGAAAAAGCCGTCGTACCACCACTGGCCCATCAGCGGAGGCGCACCGAAGACGTACTCGAACCCCTGTTCGAAGGATTTCATGTGGCCGCCCATCGACACGTACACCATGTTGTTTTCGTCGGCCGACTGCATCTGACCGGCGGCCGTACTCCCCGGATAGCCGCCGATCAGCAGGTCTACACCCTCCTGTGAGATGAGACGGTTGAGCTTCGAGACGCCCTCGGCTGGTTCGGACTGGTCGTCCTCTATTATGACCTCCACCTCCTGTCCGAGCAACCCACCGTCGTCGTTGACGTCCTGCTCCCACTGCCTGTAGGCGTCCTCGATGAACACGGCCGTGTCCGCGTAGGCCCCCGACAGCGGTAACGTCCCGCCGAGTGTGAGCGTTCCCCCATCGCCTGAGCCGAGACAGCCCGCGAGGAACCCGGTCGCCGCGAGCCCCGATGTTTTGAGAACGGTTCGCCGTCGTCGCCTGGCTTTCCCCGACTGTTTGTTAGGTTCTGCCATACGGGTACGCATGGGGGGAACCTAATAAAATTAGTTGTGAATAAGGGTGTTTAGTTCATACGTGTTCACACCGCCGAACGGACGTCACAGCACTGGAACGTTCCTTCTCCGGACCGGAACGTGGGGCCCTCCAGAACCAGCAGAACAATCAGTCGGCGGTAGTTGTCGTTCCGCCCGAACGACTCTGTGGCGGTAATGCTGGACGGACGTTGTCCACCCTGCCCTTTTTTGCCTGCACTTACTACACGGGATATGCGTTTGACGATTAATCTAGATTCAGAAACAGACGAGCGACTGGAACAGTTGGTCGCGAGCGGTGGTGAGTCGAAGTCACAGGTCGTTCGGGAGGCCCTGCGGCACTACTACAGGTTACAGGAGGAGTGGTCACAGACAGACGAGGAGGAACTTCTGTGGTACGTACGACTCCTGAGCGGCACGGAACACCGGATTCTCGATGTCGACCACATCGACACGCTGCTCGCGGAGGTCGACTCCGTCGAGACTCTGCAGTCGGAGTGGCACCAGATCGGACGGAAACACGGCATCGAGTGGCAGCGCCAGTTCGATTCACTCGAAAAGAAACTCCGGGTTCTCGAGTACTGTAACTGGTACACCATCACCACCATCGACGAGGACCAGTACGCACTGACCTTCCAGAGCGAGATGGAGGCGGCCCTGCTCGGGCCGTTCATCGAGGGGGAGTGCGAGGAGTTGGGAATCGATATCGATATGCGGACCATCGGACGCAAATTAGTTGTTACTGATACGTCGACGGCGTAGCGGTGTTCGAAGAGACAGGGGTCGCTGTTCTTTCCCGGTGATGTAGGATTGTGCCATCCGCACAGAACAGCCACGGGTGTGGCGTCTAGCGGGAGCGGTCCGGGCCACACCAATCTCACCACGACGTCGGCCACCGTTGCCGGAACTGAGAACTTTTCACACGGGCCGACCGAAATATGCTCATGACTGACCAGCGAGAGACACGCGACGTCTGCATCGTCGGGGCGGGCCCGGCCGGCCTGACCGCCGGCCTGTTCACCGCCCGCGCGGGACTCGATACGCTCGTCATAAACGCGGGTGAACCGATTCTCCGGCGCAACGCCCACCTCGAGAACGTCCCCGGCTTCCCCGCGGGCGTCAACTCGCGGCTGTTTCTGGATATGCTCGACGACCAGACAGAACGCAACGGCTGTGACCGCCAGGAGGCGCAGGTTCGGACCGTCACCGACGCGGATGGCGGCCACCTCGCCGTCGAGACTGACGAGGGGGTCATCCGGGCCGACTACGTCATCTGCACGTCGTGGGCCGACACCGACTATCTGCAACTCGACGCGGTCGACCTGACGGAGCGGGGCAGCAAGACCTACATCGACGTGACCGAGGACGGGGAGACGGGCGTCGACGGCCTCTACGCCGCGGGTCGCATCGCGGGTCAGCCCCACCAGACCGTCGTCTCCGCCGGCCACGGCGCGACGGTGGCGCTGTCGGTTGTCCACGACTCGGAGGTTCCGTTCTACCACGACTGGGTGGCCCCCGAGGGCTATTTCACCGAGCGGGGCCGCGAGGTGCCGCCGGGCTGTGAGGAGATCGACGAGGCCGAGCAACAGCGCCGCGAACGCGAGTCGATGGCTGTCATGCAAGAGTACTTCGACGACCCGCATCCGGACGAACCGACACAGCATCCGAGCGTCAGAGAGGGGTGATAGTGATTACTTCGAGTCATTCCGGTATCGACCGCACGACTGTGTGCGGTCGCACCGGTAAACAGTCGCACTAATCACTATGAGACTGTCTGGCGAAACTCGGGGAATTTTCGCCTGACAGTCCTGATTGCGGTTGCCGGTGTGTCCGGGCCGCTCACGGGTCGCTGCTCGCGGGTCGCTGCTCGCGGCTCCGCCGCTCGCACAGTCGGAGACCTTCCTTCGGTCGGTCTCCCGTCCCTCCCCGCTCGCCAGTCGAGGCCTCCGGCCTCGCACCACTCGTCACCGGACTGGCGTCCGGTTCATCGTGGCCCTCTGCCCCGGGTTTCTGTCGGGTCTGCTAGTCGTGTGCATCTGTTCTGGTCGTGTGCATCTGTTCCGGCCGCGTACGGCCCACCGAACAGGGACTGGCGAGGCACCAGACCCGACCAACGGGTGTCACGGGCCCGGACGCGATGTGGCGCGCGCTGGCGAGCGTGGCTCTCCACGAACGGCGAGCGTGGCGAGCCGTGAGCGGAGCCCGCGAGCCAGTAGCGTGCGAGGGATGAGCACCGCAGCGGTGTGGGGCGACCACCGGGAGCCCCTGACGCGAGGAGCGCAGTCGGTTGGGGCGGTGAGTGGCCCTCTGTGTGGACGGGATGTGAGGGTTCGATACCGAGGCGGAGTGGTCCAGCTCTGCTACCCCCGCCACTCGTTGAGCAGGGTCGGAACAACGACGCCGACACCGACGAGGGCCACGAACTGGAGCAACTGACTCTCGGTCACCGCCCGCGATGCGGCCCAGACGAGGACACCCAGCACGGCGAAAACCGCGGTTACCTTCGTGTCCATGCTGACCAATCGGCTCTCCTCGCCGGACTGGGACATACATTCCTGTCAGTTCCAGCGGCAGATAAGAACCCCGGTCGGCCTCCCTGCGGGGGGTCTGTGGTCTTCGGGACCCGTCCGTTCCGAACGTGGCCCGGTCACCGGCAGACGAGACTCACAGCGAGCCCTGCAGGCGCTCGAACTGGTCGACGTCGTGGCCGTACAGCACCGTCGCGCCGGAGGTGTCACCGGCCACGTGCGGAGTCAGAGTGAGTGGCGAAACCTATTCCTGTCTAAATTCATTAGAAATTCGTGTGAGTCGGACATCCATCCCAATCAATGAGGCGACCAAGGAGAGACTCGACAAACTGAAACGCGACGACGAGACGTGGGACGAGTTTCTGCGTCGTGTGACCGCCGAGGACGAGCCAATCCAGCAGGGAGACCTCTCGTCGGAAGCACTCGATGCCATCGAAGAGAACGTCAGGAAGAGCCG
>JAQCNG010000240.1 GCA_028275145.1 Halovenus sp.
CCAATCGGCACCGACTGGGAGGCGCTGTTCGAGGCGGGTTACGTCGCCGAACCGGCCGTCGAGATACGCTACGTCCCCTGGGACGACGAGGACAGCCAGAACCAGTACGTCAGCGCGACAGGCCACGAGCGCCGGCAACTGGCGGCGACCAATCCGGCGAAACTCGCGGAGGTCCAGGCACTGCTCGCGGACGCGGGCGAGCAACAGGCGCTCGTCTTTGTCGAGTATCTCGACCAGGGACAGGCCTACGCCGACGCGCTCGACGTCCCGTTTATCAGCGGCGAGATGCCCCACCACCGCCGGGAGACACTGTTCGAGCAGTTCCGCGAGGGGCAGCGCCGGACACTGGTGGTTTCGCGGGTCGGCGACGAGGGGATAGACCTGCCCAGCGCCGAGGTGGCCATCGTCGCCTCGGGGCTTGGCGGTTCCCGGCGGCAGGGCACCCAGCGGGCCGGCCGGACGATGCGCCCGACGGGGCGGGCCCGGATGCACGTCCTCGCCACCCGGGGGAGTCGTGAGGAGGAGTTCGCCCGCAAGCGGATGCGATATCTCGCCGAGAAGGGGGTCCGGGTGACCGAACACAACCGCGAGGAGTAAACTACCCCGCCGAAGCTTTTAAATAACGGTATTTACATTTATACATCTCGTCTCCAAATGTACATCTGAGATGCAGGACCGAATCGAAAGACGAGACGTACTACGGGGAATCGGTGCGGCCAGCGCGGCGAGCGTTGCCGGACTCGCTGGCTGTCTTGGTGACAGCGGCAGTAACGAAATTCAGCTCGGCCTGTTGATGGGTGTGACCGGCGGGCTCTCGGCACTCGGGCCGCCGATTCGGAGCGGCGCGGAGGGGGCTGTCGAGCAGATAAACGAGGGTGACACGGACTGGTCGGTCGACACCCGCTTCGAGGACACCGGGACGGATCCAGACACGGGACAGGACGGTGCGCAGGCGATCGTGGACGCGGGCTATCCGATGTTCGTCGGGGCGCTTGCCTCCGGTGTCAGCATTCCGGTCGCGAACAACGTCACGCTCGAGGAGGGGGTGATACAGATGTCGCCGGCGAGCACCGCTGTGGACTACGAGACACTCGACGAGGATGTCGACGGGACGTTCACCTGGCGGACGGCCCCCTCGGATGCGTTCCAGGGTCAGGTCGCGGCGAACATCGCACTGAACCGCATCGAGGCGGGGTCCGTCTCGACGATTTTCCGCGACGATGCCTACGGTCGTGGTCTGTCCGACCAGTTCACCGATGCCTTCTCCGAGGGCGGCGGGACCGTCGAGGAGGAGCTGGCGATCGACCCGTCGAACGACTCCTTTACCACACAGCTCCAGACGGCACTTGACCCGGACCCGGATATGCTGTACGTTGTCGCGTTCACCGAGGAGGGACAGAACCTGATGCGGGACTTCTACGAGGGGTTCGACCAGCCCGACCTGCCGATTGTGGTGTCCGATGGCCTGCAGGATGCGGAGCTCCCGGCCAACTCCGGCGTGGACGTGGAGACGTTCTCGAACGTCACGGGCACCGGTCCCGGTATCAGCGACGACGTCTCCACCGGGCTGGACGCCTACCTCAACCAGGTCGGTGAGGATACTGACGGCATCTTCGTGCGCGA
>JAQCNG010000241.1 GCA_028275145.1 Halovenus sp.
AGAGACGAGGGGAACCGACAGATACTTTCGACCGCTGGAACAGAACCTGCCATGAGTGAGCCAGTGTCCACCGACTCACTGTACGAACTCTCGAAACCGATGGATATCGCGGTCTCGCCGGACGGAACCCGGGCCGCGCTCGTCGTCACCGAGCGGGACGGCGAGGAGGAGCGGAACCGTTCGTCGCTGTTCGTCGTGCCGACAGACGGGTCCCGCGAGCCACACCGGTTGGCGCGGGTCTCCGACGGGTCACAGCCAGCGTGGAGTCCCGACGGCACCAGACTCGGGTTCGTGGCCGCCCGCGACCAGGATATCGAGCGCTCCATCGGCCGGCCACCGGGAGAGAGCGAAGACGAGGAGAGAGACGACAGCGAGGGAGACGGGGAGACGGCGGAACCGGAGGAGAGCGGCGGCGGAGACGACGAGCCGAAGCCACAGGTGTGGCTGTTCGACCTGGAACGCGGTGGGGATGCCGTCCAGGTCACCGACCGCGACGAGGGTGTCCGGGGGTTCGACTGGGGACCAGCGGGAGACCGTGTCGTCGTCAGCGCCCGGGACCCGACCGACGAGGAACAGGAGCAGGTCGACCAGCGCCGCGACGACGGGCCGATCGAGATCGAGCGACTCCAGCACAAGTCCGAGGGGAGTGGCTGGAATGACCCGGTGAGGAGCTATCTGTTCGTGGTCGGTATCGAGAGCGGTGAGAGCCGCCGGCTGGACGACGCCTACGGCGGGGGTGCGATGGAGCCGATGGTCGGACTGCAACCGGCCTGGAGCCCCGACGGCGACCGGATCGCGTTCGTCTCGAACCGGACCGAACGGCCAGACGACTCGACCGCGATGGACGTGTACACCGTAGCCCCGTCGGGCGGCGACGCGGAGCGCCTGACCGACGGTGACGTCGCGGCCGGTGACATGGTGTGGTCTCCCGACGGCAGCCGGCTCGCGTTTGCGAGCTGGAACCCGGAGAACATGTACGTCCCGAGCGAGACCTACGTGCTGGACAGGACGGGCAGTTACGAGTCGGTCTCCGGGAGTCTCGACCGGACCTGTTCGTGGTTCGCCACGCCGGTCTGGCTCGACGACGAGACACTGCTCGCGGGCATCGCCGACGAGGGTCAGGTCAGGCCGTACAGTCTGGACGCGGCGACCGACGACCCGGAGCAACGCCTCGATACACTCGGCAGGGACCGCTCGGTTCGGCTGCTCGACGCCGCGGGCGGCCGGGTCGTCTGTTCGGTCGACGGTCCGGACACGGGCCACGACCTCTACGCGCTCTCGGAGCAGGACCTCGACGCGTCGTTCGACGACGCCGCGGTCCGGCTGACGCGGCTGAACCGGGGGTTCATCGAGGAGCAACCGACCGCAGAGCTCCACCGGGTCCTCACCGAGCACGACGACGCCGAGGGTGACGGCGACCCGGTGACCGTGGAGTCGATGGTGTACACCCCGCCGGAGTTCGACCCGGGAGACCCAGAGCCACACCCAACGGTCCTGTGGCCCCACGGCGGGCCGATGGCCTACGACGACCCGGCGTTCAGGTTCTCGAACACGTACTTCACCAGCAGAGGGTACCTCGTGCTCAGACCCAACTACCGGGGGAGCAGTTCCTACGGACGGGCGTTCTGCGAGACGCTCCGGGGGCGGTGGGGTAGCGTCGAGGTGGTCGACCAGCTCGCCGCGCTCGACGACCTCGTGGCGCGTGGCTGGGCCGACCCCGACAGACTGTTCGCCACTGGCTTTTCCTACGGGGGTATCTCGACGGGCTTTCTGGTCACGGAGACCGACCGGTTCGCGGCGGCGGCCCCCGAACACGGCATCTACGACCGCCGGTCGGCCTTCGGCACCGACGACACCCACGTCTCGACCGCGAACGACCTGGGCGTCCCGTGGGAGGAGCCCGA
>JAQCNG010000233.1 GCA_028275145.1 Halovenus sp.
ACGGTGTCGTCGGCCACGAGTTCGCCGTCGGCGATCATCACGACACGGTCACAGATGTCCTCGACGACGGCCATGTCGTGACTGCTGACGACGATTGTGAGCCCCTCCTCGCGGGCGAGTCTGCGCAGTTCCCGCCGGAGCGTCCGGGAGCTCTCGATGTCGAGACCGAGCGTCGGTTCGTCGAGAAAGACCAGGTCCGCCCCGCCGGCGAGCACGCTCGCCAGCGACACCTTCTGTTTCATCCCCCGGGAGAGGTCACGGACCGGCGTGTTCGCCTTCGATTCGAGGCCGAACCGGTCGAGCAGTCGGTCGTGACGCCCGGCCACCGAGTCCGGGTCGATTCCGTGGATTGTCGCGAAGTACCGGAGGTTCTCACGGACTGTCAGCCGCCAGTAGTCGTTTCGTGCCCCCTCGAGCATCGCGTCGACGTCGGCGTAGGCCGCCCGCCGACCCGCTGCCACGTCGGTTCCGAACACCCGGACTGTCCCCGCGTCGGGCACGACGATACCGAGCGCGCACTTTACCAACGTCGTCTTGCCGGCCCCGTTCGGGCCGAGCAGACCGACGACCGACCCCTGCTCGACGCGCAGGCTCACGTCGTCGACGGCGGTCACACTGTCGTCGCCACTCCCGAACTGCTTCGTGAGACGCTCGACTGCGAGCGCCGGGGTGCCCTCGGTCACGCCCCCGGCGGCCGTGTCGCTGCTCTCCTGCCCGTCCGGTCCGGTCTGCCCGGGTTCAGTCGCCCCGCGCTGTGCCATTGCAGTGTGTACGGACCGGACGCAGATATATCTGCGTTCGTCCACTATCGGGTGTATGGATCTGGACCGGTTCGCCACCGACGTGCCGGCCGACGACGCACCCGGCGACGAGCGTGTCTGTGTCGTCGCAACACAGCCCGATACCTTCGAGCGGTGTCGCGAGGGGTTCTACCCCGCTCCGCGGTCGTACGGGCGCACCCGTGTAGAGTTTGCATACATGGCCTTCTACCGCACCGCGCCGGTGTCGGCGGTCACCCACTACGCCCGCGTCGTCGACCGGACCGAACAGGCCCGCGGCGACCCCGGACCGATGGACGAGGACGACTGGGTCGCGCTCATCGACCCGTTCTCCGACGAGCGCGTGGTCGTCGTCTTCGCGTTGGCGGAACTCGTGCCGCTCGACTCCCCCGTCGAGAACGACACGAACGGGGTGCGCGGGGCCTGGTACTGCGATATCGACGACCTGCGGGCCGCGGCGACCACGTCCGCGCTCGCCGAGCGGGCCCAGACCTGAGGACACGCTCTCACGGAAATCGGAGCCGCCCCTCGTAGCGGTGTACCCGCCCGGTCGACCCGGTGTGCTCGTACGCCTCGGGTGGCTCGATGCCCCACGACCGGAGGCGACTGTCGATACCGTCGACGATTGTCGTGACGAACGACCCGCGGTCACGGAGCGTCGGCGGGGCCTGTGTGTGTTCGGTCTCGAACCGGATTCGGGCGGCCTCGCCGCTCTCGTCGGGGGTGATTGTCATCCTGAGGTCCTGCCGGAGACGGCCCTCGACGCTGGGTGGTGCCCCCGTGAGAAACTGTTTCCCGAGCGCGTCGATATCCTCGAGCACCTCGTCGGGAACGTGGTTCATCCAACCGGCGGTTCGGCGGCGACACCCGAAAGTCCGTTGGTCGGAACTGGACTGTGGGTTGCCCGACGGGTCCAGGCCCAATCGACCGCCCGCTGTGTCTGTGAGCGTCCTGTCTCGGTCCCGTCGAACGGGAGAGGTGGTCCCGTCGAACGGGAGAGGTGGCCCCGTCGAGCGGGAGAGGTGGTCCCGTCGAGCGGGAGAGGCGGTCCGGTCGAACGGGAGAGGTGGTCCCGTCGAGCGGGAGAGGTGGTCCCGTCGAGCGGGAGAGGCGGTCCGGTCGAACGGGAGAGGCGGTCCCGGAGACGGGGAACACCTACCCCTCGTCTACCGCGGAGATGTTTATGTACTTTATGAGAAATCGCATGATGCTCCGTTCGGCCTTCCGGAGGTGCTGGGACGCTGTGGTCTTTGCGATGCCGAGGTCGTCCGCGATCTCCTGGAGCGTGCTTCCGCGGGGGATGTCGAAGTAACCCGCCTCGAGTGCCTCGTTGAGAATCTGTCGCCGTTTCGGTGTGATGGTGTCGAAAAGCGCGTTCCACTCGGTGACACTGGGCGTTATCCGGCGCTGGAACCCCGAGGAGACAGACTCGATTTTCGTCGGGCCGAACCGTTCGAGCAGTTCGACGGCTCTTGCCAGGTCCTCTCTGTTCATCAACAGGAGATCGAATATCTCGGAGCCATCACGCAGTTCGCCGAACCCCCCAAGTGGCATGAACCCCTCCTGGCGGAGCACCTGCAGCGGGGTGTACTCGAAGTGGTCACTCCTGAGCAACACCGTCGCAGAGACGCGGTCGACACCGCTGATGCCGTAGCGCTCGATAACGTCGACCGACATGGTCGATTCGTGGTTCCTGATGAGTTCGATGACACCGTCGTAGTCGGCCTCGGCAATCTCGAGCGCGAGCAAGCCGACGTAGCGCCGGTCGCGAAACGTCGAGGCGAGAAACTGCCCGGAGACGTCGTGGCTGACCAGGCTACTGGTCCAGTTGTCCTCGTATGTGACGCTCAGCTTCGCGGTTAGCATCGGTACCTCAGTCAACACTCCCGATGTACCTTAATCATCGGGATGGCTCCTCTCCCGGCGGAACGAGCGTCGCCCGCGTCAGGTCGCGGTTCTCCGAGGCCTCGAGTGCCGGTTCGATCTCGGCCAGCGGAAACTCCGCGTCGATGAGCTGGTCGTAGGGGTAGTCGTCGACGGTCTGTTCGAGAAACTCGAGCGCGTCGGCGAGCACCCGGGGGTCGTACTCGACGGCCGTGGTGATGTCGATCGACTTCCGGGTCAGGCGACCCGGGTCGAAGTCGACATCGTACCCCGGTCTGACGTTGCCCATCTCCAGATATCGCCCGCCCTTTCGAACGAGTTCGACCCCCTCGACGAACGCGGCGGGGACGCCAGCCACCTCGATTCCGACGTCCGCACCGAGACCGTCGGTGAACTCCCGCACGCGGTCTGCGCGGGCGTCGACGGTGTCGTACTCGTCCATGTCGATGACGTGGTCGGCACCGAACGCCGCCGCCTGCTCGAGACGACCGTCCACACTGTCGATGACAATCGTCTCCGCCCCATACTCGTTCGCGACGACGGTGGCGTTGAGGCCGAGGCCGCCGGCACCCTGTATCACGACCGTGTCGTTGTACTCCAGCCCCACCTCGTTGATGCCGAACATGACCTGTGAGAGCGCGCAGTTGGCCGCGGCGGCGACGCTGCGGTGGTTCTCGAGGGTGTCGGGCAGTCTGTAGAAGTGGTGGTTCTGGTGGATGTAGTAGTGTGTCCCCCAGGGTGCGTGGAAGTGTGGCCAGACCTCCGGGGATTTCCCGGTGTGTTCGTAGTCGTTGGCACAGGCGTAGAACTCGCCACGCCGGCAGAACTCACACGACTGGCAGGTCTGGAAGTACACCGGGGCGACGAGGTCACCCTCGCTGACCGGCGTCCCGGCGCTGTCGCGCTCGACGTTGTCGCCCAGGTCACTGATCCGACACAGCGCCTCGTGCCCGAGCACACAGTCCTGTAGCGGGTGGTCACCCTTCCAGACGTGCAGTTCGGAGCCACAGACGTTCGACCGAACAACCTCGGTCACGACCGCGTCGGGTTCCGGCGTCGGGACCCCGTACTCGCGGAACTCGACGTCTCTGGGGCCGTCGAGGTAGACGAGTTGGCCCGTCTCTGCCTCGCTGTCGACGCCGGTGCTCATTCTGCCTCCGCCCGGACGTCTGGCACCTCCTCTGGGACCTCGTCGACGTACCCGCGGTAGTCGAGGTACGCACGGAACGCGACAATCTGGTCGTCGTCGTCGAACTCCATCACGTCACAGAGTGGCACACCGTCTGCCTCCCGACCGACGGCCGTCTCGCCGTCGAGGTAGCCCTCGCAGACGACGGTGTTGCCGGCCTCGTGGAACTGTGTCATGTGGTGTTCGCCGCCGGTGAAAAACTCCGCGTTGTCGTTGTAGAACCGGCGGATATCCTCCAGACCGGAGACGACGCCGGCCCGCGAGGAGTGGACGACCGGGTCGTCCCCGTACAGCTCCAGCACGTCGTCGGTTCCGGCATCCGCGCTGTCCATCAACTCGAAGTACCGCTTTGCAACCTCGACACTCATGTCTGTTCTTTCGCGAGCAGCCGGTATACGGTTTGAGGCGGACATGGGTTCCGTTTTTATCTACCCCCTCGCCAAAACGACCGCCGAGAAGAGCGCGGACACACGCCCGTTCGGCTCAGTTCGGCGTGATGTCGGCACAGACGTTCTTTACCTGGGTGTAGGAGTCGACCGCGGCCAGCCCCTTCTCGCGGCCGAACCCGCTCTTTTTGAACCCGCCAAAGGGCGTCTCCTCCCCGCCGGCGAACCACTCGTTG
>JAQCNG010000246.1 GCA_028275145.1 Halovenus sp.
GCAATCGACGAGACGGCCGGCCGGAGCAGTCGTGCCGGCCGCCGTCTGGCGACACACCTCCGCCGTGCGCCCGGTGAACTGGTCGCGATGGACGCCTCCGACGGCATCGTCCGCCCACACGGCGAGGGGTACCGGGCCGACGAGCGGTACTTTCTGGAGTGTATCCTGGGGTTCGTCGAGTCCTCGGTGACCCCGGAGACGGTTCCGGCAATCGACGACTGGCTACAGACCAGACGCCAGCAACTCGCCCGCGGGGACCTCATCTACGTCGGCCACCGGTACGACCTCCTGTACCGGACCCCGACCGATGGGCGTAATCACTGACAGCCCCCGTATCCTGTGACCGAACCTCGAGAGCCACCGGCAGGGCAAGCAGATGACGAAACAGATTTATCAGAAACAGACAAACAACGCACATGGTCGACCCGGTGGCGGTGGTGCGCGCGGAACTCGGTATCGCCGAGGCGACAGTCGTCGACCGGTACACAGAGAACTCCGGGCTGAAAGATGGGGTGTACCGCGTCCAGACCCCGGACCGCGACGTCGTCGTCTCGGTGGGGAGTTACAACATCTTCACACAGAGTTACACCGAACCGTTTCCGATGCTGGCCGCCGGGGAAGCAGGGTTCGACGGTGTACCGGCCGTGTACGGCTACGACGTGGACCGGGAGTATCTGATGATGGAGCACGTGTCGGGCGAGGCGCTTCTGGAGCAGTCTGCCGGGCCGGTGGCGACACTCCGGACGGTGGGACGTCTGCTCGGGCGACTCCAGCAGGCCACCCGCGGGGAGACGTACGGGTTTTTCAGACCCGACGGTAGCCGTGACCGGAACACCTCGTGGCCGGCCGTTCTCCGGCGACTCGTTGCTCACTATCTCGACGAGGCTGGCGAACCGGCCTCGACGTCGCTCGCCGACCGGGTCGTGGGTGCGCTGGTCGACCGGGAGCCAGCCTCGGCACTGTATCACGGTGATGGGGCACCCCGCAACGTGGTGTGCCCGCCCGACGGGTCACCGCAGTTCGTGGATTTCCAGAACGGTGCGGTGTTCGACCGGAATCTGGAGCCAACGACACGGGCCGTTCGAGAGGCACACAAACGCGCTGACAGCCCCGAACACTGGCGGAGACTGGTGACCGAGTTCCGGAACGGCTACGAGACGGTGACCGGTCGGTCACCCGACAACGTCCGTGCTGGCCTCGCAGTGGCTGTGCTCCAGCACTACACCGCCGACGCCGACCCCGAGGCGACGGTCGGGCAACTCCTGACGGCCGACGACCCTGTGGCAACCGTCGGTCAGTACCTCCACCGTGTCCGTTCCTGACCGGGTGACAGCCACCACGGGGCAGGCATCGGGGACAGGGTTTTGTCGGAACCAGATACAACAACGGCTATGTGTGAGTTCGAGGCCGACGTTGCTGCGTTCGACGACCTCGACGGGACGGTCTGGGAGTGTCCGCGGGAGTCAACAACGGGCAGATACTGTCTGTTCCACAGCCAGGAACCGACACCGACCGCGACGGCAACAGAGACACTCGTCGAGGCAGTCGAGACGGCAGATGGGGCGGTGCGACTGATTGGCGCGCGTATCGAGGGGCTCGACCTCGATTACGCGAGCATAGACGCGAACCGGACCTACCCAATCGACCTGCGGTCGGCAACGGTGACGGGGGAGTTGACCGCCCGTCACGCCCACATCGCCCACCCGCTCCAACTCGACGGTGCGCTCGTCGAGGGGGGTATCGTGCTCGACGACGCGGTGTTCACCCAGCGGGTCGCACTCGACGGGGCCGAGTTGCGGGGGCCGTTTTCGGCACAGGTCACCAGGTTCGACTCGCTCCTGCGACTGTACGGGACCGTCTTCGGTGCCATCGAGCAGCGCGACGACACCCCCGGGACGGCACACGACCTGTCGGCGGTCGACCGCCCGCGCCAGTCGCCCACAGTTGCCGCCGGCGCACCCGTGTTCGCACGCGGTGCGGTGTTCGAGCAAGGGGTGTACGCCGAACGGGCGACCTTCGGCGACGCGGCAGACTTTATGAACGCCCGGTTTCCGGAGGTCGGCAACTTCGCCGACTGTGGGTTCGCCGCCGGAGCGGTGTTCGCGCGGTCGAACTTCGACGACAACCTCAATCTCACCGGTGCCCGGTTGGACGCGCCGACCGCGAAACTCCGGTCGAAACTCGGTGGCAGCAACGGTGTCGAGCGCGAGCGGACACTCGACGGTGTGGCGCTACACTGCGAGGGGGTCACCTGTCGGACGTCGATTATGCTCGACGAGACCAGACTCGGCGGCGACCTGCGACTGTGTAACATCACGCTCGAGCGTGACCTGGACACAACCGGGGCCACGGCGACAGTAGAAACAGTGACCGTCGACTGCCGGGAGACCCAAACCGTCTCCGGGCGACTCGGTGGGGCCGGACTCGTCTACGACCTCACGGAGGCGACACTGGGCGAGACGGACCTGGTGGGCATCGAGTTCACCGCGCTCTCTTTCGACGACACCACCTTCGACGGGTTCGATTTTGGCGAGTACAAACAACAACTCCGCGCGACGGACTGGCAACTCCACGACGAGACAATGTCGCCCACCGAACGGGAGAACCTCTATCTCCACGCCAAAAACGGCGCGAACGACATCGGTGACGACGGGGCCGCCGCCCAGTTTTTCATCCGGGAGATGACCGCCCGGGGGGCGAGTCACCGCGAGCGGCTCACCAGATCCGGCGGTGTCCGCCCGCTGGTCGACCTGCTGGGGAATCTCACCCTCCGGGGGACGTGTGGCTACGGCGAACGACCCTCGTACACACTCGGCTCCTCGTCGGTGATTATCGGCGTGTTCACCGTCGGGTACGCCCTCGCCGGCGTCGGCGCACCCTACGGCGGTTTCGACGGACTCGTCACGTTCAGCGTGCAGGCGTTCGTCTCCGTGCTGCTGTCGAACCCGACCCCCGCCAACCAGACGGCCGCACTGCTCGTCGCTGTGGAGGGGTTCCTCGGTGGCTTCATGATTGCGCTGTTCGTGTTCACGCTCACGCGGTCGATAAATCGGTGACTCGAATCTCGCACAGTCG
>JAQCNG010000248.1 GCA_028275145.1 Halovenus sp.
GTCGCGGTGCCGGCGGTCTGCTCGTCGCCTGGGAGCTCGACCATGTTGTGGTCGAACCACTCGATGACCTGCTCTGAGTCGACCAGCCAGGGCGGGTCGCGCCGGATCGTGTGCGAGCGCACCGGCCGCGCGTAGGCGAGCCCGTCACACTCCGAGCAGCGAAGCCAGACGCCCGGAACGCCGTTTCTGCAACTGGGCTGCTCCGTCCAGGTCCAGAGGTACTGCGCACACGCCGGACAGACACCGGCGAAACACCGGATGTTGCTCTTCAGTGCTGTCATGGCTCCCCTCCCTGACGGTCTCGGTCGCCGAAGCAGGCCGGAGCCCGGCAGAGCCGCTGCCGTGCATCTGGGTAGACGACTGGGTCGACATGGCCGTACTCGCGGTCGGCGTCAGCGTGTCGACAGGCCGGCTGTGGCTCGTCGCTGTCGGCGTCCTGTCGGTGGAGCTTCTTCATCGAGCGTCCGACCCGTGACCGCACGAGCGTCGCCGGAAGCCCGTCACGCACGCCGGCGCTGGAGTCGGTGCGGTTCACGCCTGACACCTCCTGCCTGCCGCGACCGGCGGCTGACGAGGTGTGTGAGACCACTCGGTCGTGGTTCTATCAGAACCAAGACCTAAACAATTTGAAACAGTCCGGGCGCGGGAATCGAACCCGCGTCTTGGGCGCCACAGGCCCAAAGGATACCATTACCCCAGCCCGGACACGCAGACGATGGTAACCCGGTGAACCTCAAATACGTTTCGGAGTGTCCGGCGGCGGCCGTGTGCCGGCGGTCTCAGACACCCGGATACCCCTGTGCGCGCACGTCGTCGAGCAGTTGTTCGACGGTGGCGCTGAGCACGCGGTCCTCGGAGACGGGGTCGTAGCCGCCAAACACCTCGTTGACCATCTGGACACAGTCCGGGAGCGTGTCGAGGCCGTAGCCACCCTCGAGTGTGAACGCGACGCCGGCATCGAGTTCGTCGCCGAGGGTCCGAATCGCGCCCGCGAGTCGGCCGAACCCCTCCGTGGAGACGGCCATCCGGGAGATGGGGTCGTGTTCGTGGGCGTCGAAGCCGGCGCTGACGTACAGGAGGTCCGGGTCGAACGCCTCCAGAGCCGGGTACACCGCCACCTCCATTGCCGTGAGATAGGCGCTCGAGGTCACCCCTGGTGGCAGCGGCACGTTCATCGTCGTGTGTTCGCCCGCGTCCTCGCCGGTCTCCTCGACTGCGCCGGTGCCGGGGTAGATATCATCCTCGTGCAGCGAGATGTAGAACACGTCGTCACGGTCGTAGAATATCTCCTGTGTGCCGTTGCCGTGGTGGACGTCCCAGTCGATGATGGCGACCCGCTCGGCCCCGCCCACGTCGAGAGCCGACTGTGTGCCGACGGCGATGTTGTTGAAAAAACAGAACCCCATCGCGTCGTCGACGAGCGCGTGGTGGCCCGGCGGTCGGCCGAGCGCGAACGGCGTGTCGTTGCCGTCCTTGCCCGCGAGCGCCGCTTGACCGGCCCACTCGCTCAGGCCGGCACTCGCAAGCGCCGCCTCCCAGGTGCCGGTGCTCGCGACAGTATCGGCGTCCCATCGCCCGCCGCCGCGGGCGCAGAACTTCTTGAACGCCTCGACGTACTCCCGGTCGTGGACAGCGAGAATCCGCTCGAGTTCGGCCGGTGGCGGCGCGGAGTAGCCGATGCCCGTCGACTCCACCAGCGCGTCCCGGATGGCCGGCAGGCGGTCGGCGCTCTCCGGGTGCCCGTCGCCGGTGTCGTGGTCGAGACAGTCCTCGAGATAGCCGAAGTTCATGGAAAGTGTGACTCCAACTCGTCGTACGTTTCGACGTCCTCCGCCTTGATTGTTCGCCTCCCGGCGTGGTGGGCGAGTCGGGTGGCGACGGCGGCGATGTCGTCGGCGTGCGCCTCGAGTTGGGCCGCGAGCGCGACCCGGGCGTCCATCGAGACGCGGTACCGGTCGTCGATGTCCAGACGCGCGACACGGTCGACCGGCGCAATCGGCAGCGCCAGTTCCTCCGTGGGTGGGGTCGACTCCGCGTCGAAATCCGCGACCATCAGCGTCTTCCGGCCGTCGGTTTCGGCCCGCTCGGCCGCGACGACCGCCCGTTCGGCCCCCTCGCGCTGGATGCGACTCGCCAGCGCCTCGGCGGCCCCGGAGCTCACGCGCAGGTCACCCGCGCTGCGCCGGATGATCTCGTCGACCGGCGCGAACGGTAACTCGACACTCATACGCCACACGGAGGCTGTCGCGGGCTTAAACGTTTGCGCTCGCGCCCTCTCGCCCCCGCCCGCCGGCCGGGAACCAGGGCGAATCTGGGTACATTTAACGGGGGCGTGCCTGGTGTCGGTATGGGAGAACTCGCAGTCACCGGCGGCAGGGTGCTCCGGCCGGGCCAGCGCGTCGAGCGCGCGGACGTGCTGGTCGAGACGGACAGCGGCACGATTGCGGCGGTTGCGGACCCCGACGACTCCGGGGACCGGGACATCGCCGACGGGGCCGACGACCACCTCGACGCGAGCGGGGGGCTGGTCATCCCGGGGCTGGTCAACGCTCACACCCACGTGGCGATGACACTGTTCCGCGGCGGGGCCGACGACAAGCAACTCGACGCCTGGTTGCGCGAGGACATCTGGCCGGTCGAGGCCGAACTGCGGGCCGGCGACGTTCGGGCCGGCGCGGCGCTCGGCATCGCTGAGATGATCCGCTCGGGGACGACCGCCTTCGGGGATATGTACTTTTTCATGCCGGAGGTGGCCGACGTGGTCGCCGAGTCGGGGCTGCGCGCCCGTCTCGGTCACGGCTGTATCACCGTCGGGAAATCCGAGGCCGAGGCCCACGGGGAGTTCGAGCAGGGACTGGCCTTCGCCCGCCAGCACGATGGCCGCGCGGACGGGCGGGTGCGAACGATGCTCACCCCCCACAGTCTGACCACCGTCGACGAGGCGTTCTACCGGGAGTACGTCCCCGCGGCCCGCGAGGCCGACCTGCCGGTCCACGTCCACGCGAACGAGACCACCGACGAGGTCGACCCACTCGTCGCGGAGCACGGCGAGCGCCCCCTGTCGTACGCCGACGACATCGGCGTGCTCGCGGCGGATAGCTTCGTCGCCCACGGCGTCCACGTCGACGAGCGCGAGCGGGAGTTGCTCGCCGAGCGGGGCACCGGCGTGGTCCACTGTCCGGCCTCGAACATGAAACTCGCGAGCGGGATGGCCCCCGTCCAGGCGCTCCGGGAGACGGGCGTGACCGTCGGACTCGGCACCGACGGGGCGGGGTCGAACAACGACCTCGATATGTTCGACGAGATGCGCGACGCCGCGATGCTGGGGAAACTCGCGGCCGACGACGCGAGCGCGGTGCCCGCCCCTGCGGTGGTGGAGATGGCAACTGCCGCGGGTGCGGACCTGCTCGGGTTCAACAGCGGCCGTGTCGCGGCGGGTGCGAACGCCGACCTCGCGGTGCTCGACCTCGATGTGCCCCATCTCACACCGGAGCACGACCTGGTGAGCCACCTCGCCTACGCCGCCCGCGGGAGTGACGTGCGCCACACCGTCTGTGACGGACAGGTGCTCATGCGGGACCGCGAACTGCAGACGCTCGACCTCGAAACGGTGATGCAGGAGGCCAGCGAGCACGCGCAGGCGCTGTTCGAGCGGGCCGGACACGCGTAGGGCCACAGCAACCGGCCGGCCTGGCTCCCGTGGCGTCAGGCCCGGTCGCGCGACGGGTCGTTTATTCCTGCGGGGTTCCGACAGAGAGGTATGCTGGATGGAGTGCACGTCGCGCTCGGGGTCTGCGGGTCGATCGCGGCGGTCAAGACCGTCGAGTTGGCCCACGAACTCCGCCGACAGGGCGCCGAGGTGCGTGCGGTGACGACAGCCGCCGCGGAGGGTATCATCCACCCCTGGTCGCTCGAGTTCGCCACCGAGAACCCGGTCGTGACCGAGATAACCGGGCGTGTCGAGCACGTCGAACTGTGCGGGGTCGACGGCTGGGCGGACGCGCTGTTGGTCGCGCCCGCAACGGCGAACTCGGTCGGCAAGATGGCGGCGGCAGTCGACGACACACCCGTGACGACCTGCGCGACGACGGCGCTGGGCGCGGACCTGCCGGTGGTGGTGGTGCCGGCCATGCACGAGCCGATGTACGACCACCCCGGCGTGCTCGACGCCATCGACCGCGTCGAGTCCTGGGGTGTCACGTTTGTGGACCCGCGCATCGAGGAGGGAAAGGCGAAGATAGCCACCGAGCGGACCGTCGTGACCGAACTCGCGCGGGCGACGACCGACGACCCGCTCGCCGGCTGCCGGGTGGTGGTCACCAGCGGCGCGACCACCGAGTCGGTCGACCCCGTCCGGACACTCTCGAACCGGGCCTCGGGACGGACCGGACGGGCGGTCGCACGCGCCTGCTACGCCCGCGGGGCCGAGGTTGTCGTGGTCCACGACGGCCGGGACCTGCCGTGGGCGACCGTCGAACACGTCGAGAGCGCCGCCGAGATGCTCGACGCCGCGCGCACCCACGCCGGCGACGCCGACGCCCTCGTCTCGGCGGCCGCCATCTCCGATTACACCGTCGACACCGCCGGCGAGAAACTCCGCTCCGGCCGCGACGGACTGACACTCGAACTGGAGCCGACGCCGAAACTGCTCGACAGGGTCCGTGCGGAGCACCCGGACCTGCCCATCGTCGGGTTCAAGACCGAGTCCGAGGGTGACGACGACACAATCCACGAGCAGGCCCGCCGCATCCAGCGCCGTGTGGACCTCGCGTTCGTCGTCGGCAACGACGCCAGCGTGATGGGCGAGACAGACACCCGCGCGCTGCTTGTCGACGGCGAGGACCGCACAGTCGTCGAGGGCACCAAAGACCGCCTCGGCGCACGGGTGGCCGACCGCCTGGCTGGCGTGGT
>JAQCNG010000277.1 GCA_028275145.1 Halovenus sp.
CGGTCGCCGACCCGCTCTGTCACCCGCTCGATGATGTCGACCATCTCCCGTATCTCGGGCGCACGGAGGTGGCGGTTGGCCCGGTCTTTGGCGTGGTCTGAGGGAACATCGAGGTCGAACTTCAGGGCGTCGTAGCCCAGTTCCGTCACAACACGCTCTGCCTCCTGGGCGCAGGCCTCCGGGTCGGCCTCGTCCTCGGTGTGACAGTCACAGTACACCCGGACCGAGTCGCGGTATTTGCCGCCGAGAAGCTGGTAGGCCGGCACGTCGAGCAGTTTGCCGGCGAGGTCGTGCAGCGCCACCTCGATACCCGAGATTGCCGTGACGACCGTCCCCCCGATGGAGCCCTCGCCCGACATCTTCTGGACGAGGTGTTCGTACAGGCGGTCGATGTCCAGCGGGTTCTCACCGACGAGAAACGGCGTCATCCGGTCGACGAGCTCTGGCACACCCGCCCCCCAGTACGCCTCACCCGTGCCGGTGACGCCCACGTCGGTGTACACCCGGACGAGCGTCCAGGGAAAGTTGCCGTCAATCATGACTGTCTGGACGTCTGTTATCTCGACATCGCGGGGCCCGCGACTGTTCTGGAGCCCCATCGACTCGTTCGAGAGGTCACGCCTGGTGTACGTGGCGTTTGGGTCGCGCAGCGACCGGTACTCTCTGCTCATGTCCGACACTGCCTGTCCGCAGACTTAAATCAGCGGATTTACTCGGAACCGACGAATATTTTCCAGCAGGACAGCAATCGGTGTCATGGAGGCTATCGGTGTCGAGCCAGGGGGGACACGGCCGCGCGTGGTCGACGTGCCACGGCCAGACCCGGAACCCGGCGAGGCGCTGGTGCGGACGCTCAGGGTTGGCGTCGACGGAACCGACCGCGGGATTATCGCGGGCGACCACGGCAGTCTCCCACCGGGCGAGGACCTGCTCGTGCTGGGACACGAGGCTGTCGGTGTCGTCGAGACGGCCCCGGAGACAGGGTTCGAGCGCGGCGACGTCGTGGCACCGACGGTCCGTCGGCCACCCACAGACGGGGGAAACGAGTTCTTCGAGCGCGGCGAGGCCGACATGGCACCGCCGGGGGCCACCGTCGAGCGGGGTATCGACGGAGCACACGGGTTCATGAGCGAGTTCTTCACCAGCCCCGCGTCGTCGCTGGTCAGGGTGCCGGAGACGCTTGCATGCTGGGGGTTTCTGGTCGAACCGGTGAGCGTCGTCGAAAAGGCACTGGAGCTCGCGCGGGCCTCGCGGTCGTCGTTCGACTGGACCCCCCAGACCGCGCTGGTCCTTGGCAACGGCTCGCTGGGTCTGCTGGCCGTCGCCGCGCTGGTCGGGGAGTTCGACGTCTACTGTCTCGACCGCAGGAGTCGCCCACAGCCCGGCATCGACATCGTCGAGCGACTCGGCGGAACGTACGTCGATGCCCGGGAGACGCCCCTGCCGGCGATTCCCGACCAGCACGAACCGGCGGACCTGGTCTTCGAGGCCACCGGCTACGCGAAACACGCCTTCCAGAGCATCGAGGCACTCGCACCGAACGGCGTGGCCGCGCTGCTGGGTGTGCCCGACTCCTGGCGGTTCGAGGTCGACGGTGGCCGACTCCACGAGCGACTCGTGCTGTCGAACCGGGCGCTGGTCGGCAGCGTCAACTCCGGTCCGCGCCACTTCCGCCGGGCCGTCGACCGCATCGGGTCGTTTCCCGACTGGTTTCCGGCGTCGTACGTCAGCCGCGTCGTCGACGTCGACTCCTTTTCCGCAGCGTTCGAGGCTGGCGACCAGATACTAAAAACGGCAGTCGAGTTCGATTCATCATGACCAACAGACTCCCGGAACAACTCGAGGCGCTCGGGGAACAGTTCGACTTCGGCGAGTACGAGACGGCCGCCTACCTCGCCGTGCTGGAGTACGGCCGACTCACCGCCGGCGAGATTGCCGACAAAACGGAGATTCCACAGCCCCGGGTGTACGACACGGTGCGGAGTCTCGAGGATCATGGGTTCGTCGAGTTACACGACACACGACCGATGGAGGTGGTCGCGGTCGACCCGTCGGAGGCGTTCGACGGCGTCCGGGCGACGCTGGACGAACTGGTCAGCGGACTCGAACAGCGCTACACAGCGCCGGCCCGGGCCAGCGAGGCGGTCTCACTGGTCAGTTCCCGGCAAACAATCGTCCGGTACTTTGGTGACGTCATCTCGTCGGCGGAGTACGAACTGCTGGTCTCGCTGACACCGGACCTGCTCGCACGGTTCGAGGACGAACTCGCCGACCGGGCCGCCGCGGACGTCACGATCGAACTCCTGCTGTCACCGGCGGCGGAGGTGCCCGACGCCACGGCGTACGGCTACACCCGCATCGCGACGGTCACGCGGACCCGCCGGGGTGTCACGACGCCGCTCGTCGCCGTCGCCGACGGGAGTTACTCGGTGTACACCGGTCGGCGTGCGCTCCGCTCGGAGAACGACCAGTACGCCGTCATCTTCAACCGGTCAGAGCTGGGCTTTCTGGTCTCTGGCTTTCTGAACACCGTCGTCTGGCCCTCGTCGACGACTGTCGACGAACGGGCACGCGGCGACTCTTACCCCCGCAGATACGCGACCATCCGCCGCTGTGTGCGGGAGCTCTCGGGGGACGCCGGGCCGTTCTACGCGACTGTCGACGGGCGCGACGTCGAGTCCGGCGAGTTCTGCACCGTCGCCGGCGAGATTGTCGACACCGCGATGGGAACGAGCGGCGAAACCGCCGCAATCACGCTCGATACCGGCACCGAGACGGTCGACATCGGCGGTCAGGCCGCCGCGCTCGAGGACATCGAGGCCCACGAACTGCTGGTCGGCCGGGAGCGTCCGCCCGACCTGTGAGAGGGCTCTCCGGGCGTGCCCGACGCGCTCTCGACCGTGGCAGGCGGACTCGTAACTCTCCGGGCGTGCTCGACACGGCTCCGGCCGTGGCAGGTGGGCCCGTCGGTGGCCCGGAGCGTGGGTCAGTGCTGCGACGACGGAACGGTGTAAACCATCTCCATCGGGATGCCCCGCTCGTCCTCGGGTGGCTCATCGGGGAGTGTCTGTAGCTGGCCGGTGGCCGGACAGGCGGTGAGTGCGAGCGCGAACGCGTCGACGATGTCGTCGTTGCCCACAGTGGCGTCGATGTTGGTCCCGGCACTGCGGACGTGCGAGACGACCGCCTCGTCGAACCGCTCGAGGATGTCGATTCGCTCCCAGAACCCGGCGGCCGGCTGGCCGGTCTTGGAGTACTCCGCCGGGGACTCCCCGTTCAGCGCCCAGAAACAGACCTCCGGGTGGGCCTCGCGGACGGTGCCGACCGCCGTCTCCCTGTGCTGGCGCAGAAACGTATCGAGTTCAGCGATGTTGTCCGCGATGTTCCAGGACTGCACCCCGAGACTGCCGTCGGTGAGTTGTTCCTGCGTCCGCTTTGCCGACTCGTAGCTGTCCTCGTGGACGGCCGCCCGCACCGGAACCGGAAACACGCTCGAGTGGCGGACCGGACTCAGCAGAGTCCGGGCGGTGTCGTCACACGCGCGTTTCGCACTCGATTGCTCGCGGAGTCCAATCGGGACATCGATGAGGACTGTCTCCGCACTGTCCGCGTGTTCGGCCCACAGGGAACCGACACTGTCGTACAGGCGTGCACCCGCGTAGCCGTCCGAGTCATACCAGACCGCAATCCAGCCGTCCGGGCTTCCGTCCACACCGAGATACATACCCGGTGTTCCGGAGCGACGTTCCTAACACTGTTGTTCGAGGTCACCCGACACTGTCAGGGCGCTCAGAGTCGGTCGATGACCCGGTCCAGCACCGACACGGTGGCAGTGGTGTGGAGAAACCGGTTCTGGTTGCCACACTGTGAGTCCATTATGCAGGCCGGACAGCCACCCGTGCCCCCACAGTCACAGCCCGCAACCCGGTCGCGGGTCCGCTCGGCGATTGTCTCGAACTGCTCGTAGATGCGCCTGCTGAAGCCGAGTCCGCCGTCGACAGCGTCGTGAACGAACCAGGTCGGAACGCCCGTCTCCGCGTGACGTGGCGTGCTCAACCCGCCCAGGTCGGACTTGTCCATCCGGAGTTCAAGCGGCGTGAGTTTGATCATCCCGTGCTCTGCTCCGTGGAGCCCACCGCCGAATATCTCCATCACGTCACCGTCGGTCAGTGACGCCGGGCTCTCGTCGGCAATCTCCCCGAGAACCGTGTCCTGGAGTTCGGGTGGTGTCTCGACCCACATCAGTTCGGTGTCGAGTTCGATCGGTCCCAGTCCGGTCGACTGCATCCCCCTCGTCACGTTGCCGGTAGATATCTCCTTTCGCTGGAAGTGTGTGTAGTGGACCTCGACGGTGCCGGTTCCCCGGGCGAGGCGGTAGCCACCACCCAGGTCTCTGGACAGTTCAGCCGTGATATCGCGGACCGCCTTCTCCGAGACTGTCTCGGTGTACTCGTTCGTCCGGACCGCACGGACGGTGATGTGCGGGTTCGGCACGTCCTCCTCGAACTCGACGACCTCGTACTGTGCGCCGTCGTGCAAGAACAGTGCACCCTCGTGGTGGTCGCGGTAGGCCCGTTCCCTGTCTATGGGCTCCATGTCGATGTCGCCGTCCCGGCAACGCACGTCGAACTGGACCGCCGAGGTGGTGTACATCGAGACGTCGGACTGTGGCCGCGGCGCGCCGGTGTACCGGACACTCCGGGAGAGGTCCCCCGCCAGTTGGCCGGCGTCGGTCCACATCTCGACGGCCCGGTCCAGGCGCTCGCCGTCGAACCACCGCCGGTCCTCGGCGGTGAGTGGTCGTTCCTGTGCCGCACACCGGACGTGCTGGGCGTACACCGGGTTGTTCTCCAGCCCGATGACCGCATCCTCGACGGGGTCCCCGAGGACGTACCCGGGGTTGTCGAGGATGTACTGGTCCATCGCGTCGGTCCGTGCCACGAACACCGAGAGCGCGTC
>JAQCNG010000280.1 GCA_028275145.1 Halovenus sp.
TGGTCGCCGAACCCTCGACCACCCGCGTCGCGTGATAGCCAGCCGAGAGACCCATCTCCGGACGAGAAACAACGGGCCACTTTTAGGTCTGTCTTCGGCGAACCCTGCGGTATGACACGAGAGACGACGCGGCTTTCACGTCGGACGTATCTCGCTGGTGGCGTCGCCGCGGCAACAGCAGCGGTCGCTGGCTGCACAGAGGGTGCGGTCAACTGGCTCGCAGACAAGGTACTCAAGCAGGTCAACGTTCTCATCCAGGACGGTATCGAGGCCAGCGGGACCATTACCGTCGTCGACCCCGACGGGGAGACACGGCTCGACGAGCAGTTCAGCGCCGGGGTCGACGGTGAGAGTGACCCGAGATACGGCGGCGTCTGGACGACCAGTGGCAGCTACGAGGTCACCGTGGAACTCGACGAGCCGCTGTTCGACACACAGGAGAAGTCGGGAACCGTGACGATAGCGGACACCGACAACGACCGGCTGTTCGTCCTGCTCGGAGCAGAGGAGACAAACCAGGAGATCAACTTCCGCGTCGGAGAGGAGCTCAGCGACGTCGCGGACGACGATATCTAGCGGACACAGCGGGGCCGAGAGGCTTTTGCGCGCGGGCCGACGAGAGTCGCGTGGTGGCGATGACGAGACGTTACCCCCACCGAGCCCCGTGTGACGACAGCCGATTGCCGAGCCACCACCCCTCTTGCCCACCGACAACCGGTGTGTGATATCGGACTCCGTCGACAGATTGCGGTAGCCTGATACTGGCGGGTCCACAAGACAGGGGTATGATACCGCCATTTGCACGGAGTTTTCTCGCGGGTGAGACGCCGGCGGAGGCGGTTGCTCACGCCACCGAACTCAACAACGACAACATCGGGGTCATCCTGAACCTGCTCGGCGAGCACTACCACGACAGGCGGGCGGCGGCCGCCGACACCAGGGCGTACTGCCGCCTCATCGAGGATATCGACCGCGCGGACCTGCGGGCGTGCGTGTCGGTCAAACCAACGCAACTCGGACTGGAGATCTCCGAGGACTGCTTCCGGGAGCATCTCGAGCACATCGTCGCCTGTGGCGAGGACCACGGCGTGTTCGTCTGGCTCGACATGGAGGACCACGAGACAACAGACGCGACGCTCGATGCCTTCGAGCATCACGCCCGCGAACACGGCGACGTGGGGGTCTGTATCCAGGCGAATCTGCGCCGCACCGGCGACGACCTGGAGCGTCTGGCTCCGCTGCCGGGCAAGGTCCGTCTGGTGAAAGGCGCCTACGACCCACCCGCCGACATCGCCTACCAGTCACGCGAACGCATCGCGGAGGCGATGCGGACCCACATCGGATTCATGTTCCGCGAGTTCGAGGACGGTGTCGCCGTGGGGAGCCACGACCCCGACCTCGTGACGCTGGCCGCGGACCTGCACGAGACCCACGGAACGCCCTACGAGATTCAGATGCTGATGGGTGTCCGGACCGGTGCCCAGCGCGACCTCGCGGCCCACCACGAGATGTGGCAGTACGCGCCCTACGGGGAGAGGTGGCTCTCTTACTTCTACCGGCGTGTCACCGAGAACGTGGAGAACGCCCGTTTCGCGGCCCGGGCGGTGCTCCCCGGGTGAGCGGGGACTCGACTGGCCCCGCAGTGGCGGGGCACCGCTCTCGGCCGGGCACGTCGCGGGGCGTTTATCCCTGCCCGTGACATAGCAACGTCAATGAGCCATCCTTTCGAGAGTCTTCCGACACCGCCACTCGGGGACGAACTGCTGGACAAGGCGTTCTCCCGGGGGGCACGCACCGGCAGGGCAAAGTCCGGGCTAGACGCACAGTCCTCGATGCTGCAGACCGCCGCGAACATCATCTCCGACAATCTGGAGAACGTCGTCACCGCGTGGCCGGACATCGAGAGTCTCCACCCGTTCTACCGTGACCTCGCAGACGCCATCGTGGGCGTGGACAGCCTGCGCCAGCACCTGAACGAGGTTGGCTGGGCCAGTCGCAAGGCAACGGAGATCCGGACCGAGTATCAGCCACGACTGCGCAGGACAGACACCGAGACGGCCCGCAAACACCGCAAACAGGCCTACGCCCGGCTTGCCGACATCGTCGAGGAGGTGGAGGACGACCTGGAGGCGCTGATGGAGACACGAGAGACCCTCCGGGTGCTGCCGGACATCCGTCCGGACCGGCCGACAATCGTCGTCGCGGGCTACCCCAACGTCGGGAAGTCCTCGTTTGTCAACACGGTGACCCGGGCGAGCAACGAGGAGGCCTCATACCCGTTCACGACCACGCAGGTCCACGTCGGACACGTCGAACACGAGCACATCCAGTACCAGCTCGTCGATACGCCGGGGCTGCTCGACCGACCGCCTGCGGAGCGAAACGCCGTCGAGTCACAGGCTGTCAGCGCGCTCTCGCACGCTGCCGACGCCGTGCTCGTTGTTCTCGACCCCAGCGGGACGTGTGGCTACCCGCTCGAACTGCAGGAGCGACTCCGCGCGGATATCGAGGACCGCTTCTCGGTCCCGGTTCTGTCGGTGTACAACATGCTCGACCGCATGGACGAGGGCGACACCGAGGCCGTCGAGGGCGAACAGACGATGAGCGTCGCAACCGGAGCGAACGTCGATGCGGTTCTCGACACGGCGATAGAGGCCGTCGACTACGAACCGGAGCTCCCAATCGACGAAGGGTAGCCGAGTTACCGGAGCTCCCAATCGACGAAGGGTAGCCGAGTTACCGGAGCTCCCAATTGGGTGAATCGGCCGGCGACGGGGAGTCGGAGCGGATGGCCACCCGGCACTGACGGCCAGACGGTGTCGACGGGAAACGGCCCCGACTGTTTTTACGCTGGCTGTTGTAGAGTCAGATATGAGGCTCATCATCGTCGGATACGGTCGCGTCGGCCGGCGGACCGCGAGCATGCTCCGCAGCGAGGGTCACGACGTGGTCGTTGTCGATATCGACCGCGAGCGCGTCGAGCGTGCCCGCGACGATGGGTACGAGACAGTCGAGGGCGACGGCGGAGCCGAGAGCGTCCTCGGGGAGGCCGGAGTGGGGGAGGCGACCGCAATCGCCGGGCTGGCGGGCGACCTCAACACCAACTTCTCGGCCTGTGTGGTCGGCAACGCCCACGACTGTCGGACAGTGCTGCGGGTCGACAAGGACGTCAGCGAACCGCTGTACGACCGCTACACCGACATCGCCGACGCGGTCATCTACCCGGAGCGACTCGGTGCCGCGGGCGCGAAAACGGCGCTCCTGGGCGGGGATTTCAGCGTCGTGGCCGAGATCGCCGAACACCTCTCGCTTGCCAGCCTCACCATCCCGGAGGAGTCGCCGGTCGTCGGTCAGCGTGTCGTCGAGGTGGAGTTGCCAAACGAGGCCCGCATCTACGCCCACGGCCGCGCGGACAGCGAGATGACGATTCCGCTCCCACAGACCCACATCGAACCGGGTGACTCGGTCGCCGTCGTCGTCGACCCCGAACACGTCCCGGCGGTGAGAGACGCTCTGCGAGCGGAACAACCCGCCTGACGGGTGGGTCAGGCCGCGCACTGTGACTGTCAGCACGGCCGGCGAACACCGTTGCCGACCCCACCGCCCCCGCACAGCACCCCCGTCGAGAACCCGTATCGAGCGGTTCCTCACCGCGAGTGAACAGTCGCCGAAACGGCTCTCGCCACGGAGCACACGTGCAGTGGGTCGCCTCGAGAGTGGGGGTGCCGACACATCTTCACTGTGTGATAGGTTTAAGACCGTCGAGAGAGGAGCTATCGGCATGGTGAGTGCCCAGACGACACTGATACTGTTCGCGGTGAGCCTTCTCATCGGTGGGTTCGCGATATCCGTGGGTGCGAAGTTCGCACTGAAATCCGAGAACTACTCGCACGCGGTCCTGACCGCGGTCCTGGGTGCGATTGCGTGGGCAGTCGTCAACGCTGTGTTCGAGGAGGTCGGCCTCGAGGGTGCGCTCTCGTCGCTCGTTGGTCTCGTTGTCTGGGTGTGGGTCGTCAGACGGCGCTACGAGGTGGGATGGATCCGCGGGAGCATTATCGGGCTGTTCGCCTGGCTGGCGGCGCTTTTTGTTCTGGCACTGCTCGCGCTGGTCGGCGTCAGCAGTCTCGACGCCTACGGCGTCCCGGGCACCTGAGCCCGCTCTCCTACCCGGACGCCAGGTCGTCGTCATCGCGGGACCAGTCGCACGACCGGGGCATCCGGAGCGTCGACAGCCAGATAGAGCCGTCCGGTGTCGGGGGCGACAGCCACCGCACGGATGCGCCACGCTTTGTCGGCCAGCAGCCGACCCCGCTGCTCGATACTGCGCCCATCGACCCCGAACCGGCCCAGATACTGGCCGGCGAGGTTGCCCACGAAGAGGGCCCCCTGCCACCCCGGGAACGTGTCGCCGTCGTAGAACGACGCACCCGCCGGCGGGAACCTGTCGGTGCCACACGCCCAGATGTGGACCGGGGCCACGGTGTCCGGACTCCGCCGGCGGGTCGCCAACCGGGTTGCTGGTGCCGTACTCACAGCCCGCATCGGCGACCGGCCAGCCGTAGTTGCCCCCTCGCTCGACGACACTTATCTCGTCTCCGGCGTTCTCGCCGTGTTCGCTCTGCCAGATGTCACCCGTCCCGGGGTGGACGGTCATCCCCTGTGCGTTGCGGTGACCGTCGCTCTTTTGTCGGCGAGCGGTGTAGACCGGGTATGCAGACGCTCACGCTGGGGCCGGCAGGGACCTACTCACACCGGGCGGCCAGAGCAACCGCCGAGGGCGATATCGCGTTCAGCGAGTCCGTGACGGCCATCGTGGAGTCGGTCGCCGACGGGCACCACGACCGGGGGGTCGTTCCGGTCGAGAACAGCATCGAAGGGTCGGTGACAGAGGCACTCGATGCCTTCACCGACCACGATATCGCGGTGGTCCGGGAGATAATCACGCCGATTCGTCACGCGCTGCTGGCACAGACCGAGCGCTTCGAAACGGTGGCCAGTCACGCCCAGGCGCTCGCGCAGTGTCGCTCGTACCTGGAACAACACCACCCGGAGGCCACACCGGAGTCTGTCACGAGCACGGCCCGGGGCGTCCAGCGCGCCCGTGAGGACCCCACTGTGGCCGCTATCGGTCATCCCGCCAACGCAGATATCGAGGACGCCACCGCTGACGACGCCGAGAACAGTGGCGACACGGACGGGTTGGGTGTGCTCGCGGAGGATATCCAGGACCGGAGTTCCAACGCGACCCGGTTTCTCGTGGTTGCGCCGCCGACACAGCGCTCCGAGGCGGGGAGCAAGACGACGTTCATCGTCTATCCGAGCGTCGACTACCCGGGACTGCTGTTGCGGATGCTCGAACCGTTTGCCGAGAACGACATCAATCTCACCCGTGTGGAGTCACGACCGAGCGGTGAACGCCTCGGTGACTACGTGTTCCACATCGACATCGCCGCCGGCCTCTACGAGCAGCGCACACAGGAGGCGCTCTCCGCTGTCGAGGAGATCGCCGAGGATGGCTGGGTCCGCAGACTGGGGTCGTACGACAGCGAGACCGTGCTGTACTGAGCACAGTTGCTCTGTGGAGAAAACGGGCCACCGGGTCCTCGAGCGAGTGGCGGGCAACAGTTTCAGCGGACGAGCGCTCGACGGGTCGGGCCTACAGGTCGGTACTGACGCGGACCTCTGTGTCGGTCACCGTCGCGACGGAGTCGGCCGACACCTCGATGTCGTCCTCGTCGGCCTCGCCGAACCCGAACCCCTGGAGGACTGCCTCGCCGATGCTCGGGTCGGGTTCGACGTACGCGACCTGTTCTTTCGGGTCGATTTCGGTGACAACGCCGATCTGCTCACCCTCCGCGTCCATCAGAAACTTTCCCTCGTCTGCTGTGGACAGAACTGTCATCACCCATACGTTGCCAGCCACCTGTGAAATATCTGTGGGACTCAGACAGCCCCGGTCACCGGTCCGGAGAACCGCTGGCTGCTCTGTGCAAATTTTAAATGTAGTCGTGTGCTATCAAACCACATGGAGTTCGTCGAGAAGCCACAGTTCGACCACCAGAACCGGCGCGAAATCTACAATTACGTCGAGCGAAACGGGGCGACGAGGCCAGAGCAGGTGCGCCGTGCACTGAATCTGGACTCCAGGGCGTTCGGGCACCACCTGGCTATTCTCAGGCGCGACAGCATCCTCAAAAAGGTCGACGGCCGGTTGCGACTCGCGTTCGATGCGGGCGTCGAGGAGGAGTACGAGAGCGGCGACATCGCGTTCACGATCAGACAGGCACGCGAGGAGGACCTGACCGGACTGGTGGGGGCCATCCGGTCGTCGCTGGGGGGCGGTGAGTACGTGCGGGCCGAATCGGTCGCGGACATCGTCGACCGTGAGGGTGTGTTGTTGCGGCACAACCAGATCGGGTCGCGGATATTCTTCGTCGCGACGGTTGGCGAGGACGTGGTCGGGTGGGTCCACCTGAAACACCGTGACCTGAGGAAACTGGACCACACAGTGGAGTTCACACTCGGTGTGCTCGAGGAGTACCAGCAGGAGGGCATCGGCAGCCATCTGCTGGAGCGGGGCATCGAGTGGGCGGGCTCTCAGGGGTTCGAGAAACTGTACAACTCCGTTCCCTCCTCGAACGAGCGGGCCATCGCCTTTCTCG
>JAQCNG010000290.1 GCA_028275145.1 Halovenus sp.
GCGCCGGCCAGAGGAGACTGGTCGCCCACACTCACCTGTAACCCAACTGTTCGAGACGGTCCGCCACGACGTCTGACACCTCGGTTCCGACCCGCTGTCCGTCGGGCCAGGCCGGCAGTTCCTCGAGCATCGCCTCGCGTCTCTCCGGCGGAACCGTTATCTGTTCCTCGCCCGGCAGGCGGTATCCGAGTTCGACGTCGTCGCCGTTCGAGACGATGAGTTTGTACGCTCCGTCGTAGATTGCCTTCCGCTCGTGTCCGTCGAGTGTGCCCTCCACGAGAACCATCCCATCGCGTGGTTCGTCCGAGCGTAGCGACCGACCGGAGGGGGGTGACCAGTCGATACCGGCGACATCGGCGAACGTCGGTGCGAGGTCAACCAGCGACGCGCGGTCGGGCAGTTGCCAGTCCGCGTCTGTCAGCAGGGGTACCCGTGCGAGTCCCTCGTAGGGAGCCCCACCGTGGCCGACACAGCCGTCTCCGTCGAACCGGTCGGTGTCCACCTCGACGTGGTCCCAGAGCGCCTCCCCGTGGTCGGCGGTGACAAACAGGAGCGAGTCCGCGAGCGTCGAATCGAGCGCCGCGGCGTACTCCGCGAGCGCGTCGTCGACGTAGTCCACCGCGGCACGGTAGAGTCGACGTCTGTGCTCGCGGTACCGCTCGCAGGCCCCCGCACAGTCGACGTTGGTCCGGTAGGCCCAGCTCTCGAGGCCGTCTATCGACCGGTCGACGTCGTGGGCCGCCCAGTACTCCTCGGGTGGGTCGACCGGGATGTGCGGGTCCGCGAGATGGAGAAACGAGAAGGTCCGGTCCCGTCCGGCCACCCAGTCGAGGTGTGCGTCGAACACGTCCTCGGCGGTGGCGGTGACGTTGTGAAACAGGTCGTGCTCGTGGAACCGGCCCGAGAGCGCAACAAACGGTGTGTCGTGTCCGAACCCGCCGTAGGTCTCGTAACCGGCACCGGCGAGTGCCTCTGTGACTGTCTCGCGGTTCTCGTCCATCCGTGGCGGGAGACTGAACCCCGCTATCTCCTCGGGGTCGTCAGTCTGGCGCATCGCGCCGTGCTCGTGGGGGTATGCACCCGACACCATCGAGGACACCGCCGGAAAGGTCCACGCACCCGGCGTAACCGCGTTACAGCCGTTCAGTGATGCGAGATAGGGGGTGTGCTCCTGGTCGACGTGGTCGGTCCGGAGTGCGTCGACGACCACACAGACGATATGGCGGGGCGCGTCGTCGGGGACGTACTCGGAGAGGTCCTTCTGGGCGAACTGCCGGTTCGCCGTGCGTGTCTGATACAGGTCGTAGGGCACCGCGAGCAGCCGTTTCACCCCTGGCGGGAGGCGCTCTATCAGCGTCCGTTTGATGTTCATCGTGTGCGTGTTCTCCCCGTACCGGTTTCAAGTTGCTGGCTGTCGGCCGTCGAACGCACCGGGCCGCTCGGCGCTCATTCCCAGTACGCGACAGTCTCGGCGAGCCCCTCGCGCAGGTCGACGTCCGGTTCGTAGTTTAGGTCGGCCCGTGCACGCGAGATATCAGCCCCCGAGTGGCGGATATCGCCCGGGCGCGGGTCGTCGTAGACGGGGTCGAGGTCAGTGCCGAGCACGTCGTTCAGCGCCGCGACGAGACCGGTAATCGAGACGCGCCCGCCGGAACCGACGTTGTAGACCGACCCAGGACCCGCGCGCTCGGCCGCCAGCACTGTCGCGTCGACGACGTCTCCGACGGAGACGAAATCCCGGGTCTGCTCGCCGTCGCCGTAGACGACCGGTCGCTGGCCGGCCCGCATCCGCTCGACGAAAGCCGGGATGACCGCCGCGTACGGGCCGTCGGCGTCCTGGCGGGGACCGAAGACGTTGAAAAACCGGACCGCGGTGGCGTCGACGCCGGCCGTGGCGGCCAGTTGCTCGCCGTACCGTTTCGAGAGCGCGTACGGCGACTCGGGCGACAGCGCCGCGTCCTCCGGTGTCGGGACCGGCACGTCAGAGCCGTACACTGCCGCCGAGGAGGCGAGCACCACCCTGGCGTCGCGCTCCCGGGCGGCCGCAAATACAGTCGCGGTTCCGGTGCAGTTGACCGCCGTTGTCTCTGCCGGATTCTCCACGCTCGCCGGCACGCTCGTCCGCGCGGCGAGGTGGAATACGCAGTCGACACCGTCTGTCGCCCGCTCGACGGCCGCCTCGTCGCGGACGTCGCCCTCGACGAACGCGAACGCATCGTCGTCTGACACGCCGTCGAGATTGTCACGCCGACCGGTCGAGAGGTCGTCGAAACCCCGAACCCGGTACCCCCTGTCGAGCAGTCCCTCCACGAGATGTGAACCGATGAACCCCGCTGCGCCTGTCACGAGCGCCGTCTCCATACCCGACCGGACGCCACCGGATGGATTGAACCTGTTGGTTTGCCCGGAGACGGGACAGTATCGAGCGCTACCCGAGGCCGGCAGGTCGTGTGCCCTCGTCGACAGAGAGCGGTCAACTTTTTATTCTAGAGCACCAAATCACGGGTACGATGGTAGGACAAACCGGACTGAAGGTTCGGATGATGCTTGCCGGGAGTTTGTTGTTTGGCTTCTACGCCGCCATCGCGGGGTTCGTGTTCTGGAATTTCGGGACCGGAACACCCATACTGCTGGTGGTGGCGCTGGGAAGCCTCGCGTTTGTCGGATTCCAGTACAAGTTCGGCAAGTGGATTGCGCTGCGCAGCGTGGGTGCCGAGGACATCCCCGAGGGACGCCGGTACGACCGCATCAACCGGTCGGTCGAGAGCCTCTCCGGGGAGATGGGCATCGAGAAGCCCCGGCTGATGGTCGCCCAGATGGGCGTGCCGAACGCCTTTGCCGTCGGTCGCAAGGGCGCGGGGGTGGTGGTGGTCTCCGAGGAGATAATCGACCTGCTCGAACACGACGAACTCGAGGGTGTGCTCGCCCACGAGCTCTCTCACATAAAGAATCGTGACGTCGTGATGATGGTGCTCGGCCAGTCTATCGCGTCGCTGGTCGGTATCGCCGTGCAGGCGGCGTACTTCTTCAGTAGCGAGAGCAACATCGGCGCGTACTTCGTGGGGATGATTCTCGGGCAGATCGCCCAGATGATAGTGATGATATTCGTGATGGCAATCTCGCGCTACCGCGAGTATGTCGCCGACAGAGACGCCGCCAACTACACCAACAACCCCGACGCGAT
>JAQCNG010000294.1 GCA_028275145.1 Halovenus sp.
AGACCCGAGTGATATCGTCTGACCGTAATGTTCGCTCCGAAACCGAGATTATCGGCAAGTGACTGCAACGTTTCTTCCTGATCCTGCAGTAGCGCGTTCCGCGGGGCAAGATACAGCGTCTTGCTGTCGTTCTCGATGGCCCGCTCAAAAGCCGGAACGGTGTAACAGAGCGTCTTTCCGCTGGCCGTTGGCGTTGCGACGACCACGTTTCGGTCATCCCGGATGTGGCCGAGAGCGTCGACCTGGTGAGAATAGAGCTGCTCAATATCTTTGGTCCGGAGAGCGCTTTCGACAGATCGATGCAGATCAGCTGATTCCAGCGTCGGATCCTGTGCTGGTACGACCCGGTGTGCTTCGTCTTGTTGTTCATAGTAACCCTGTGATTGCAACCACTCTACTGTCTTGTTCATGTCTCCCAAGATATCGCCATTGTCGTCCCCACTCCCGTTGTGAGGAGAATCCTGACTAAACACGCTTAATGTACATATGCTCTCGGATTATTTAAATCCGTGTCGAAGCACCATCGGGGCATCAATCTCTTCGCTACTCTTCATGAAAGCGTGTCGTAGAACACATCCCACGTCTCCATTGATTTGAGTATCTTTTCACTCGATGACCGGTGTAGAACTGCGTGTACCCAGTGCACGGATTGATTAAGCGGTCAGAGAGTGTTCAGTAACGCATGAACGCTGATGTTTTGCGTCTATCGACCACCGCGTCGCTCAGATATAGATCTACGTGTTTGACGGACAGCCATTAGAGGATACCACACAATCGATCCAGCGGGAGCTGTCAAGTAGCCCGTTGGTTGACAGTATCACGGAGACGGCCACAGACGGTCAGTTTCTAACAGTGAGTGGCGGACTCGTCTCTCCTGACTTTGACAGCTAACCATCGAGCCGGCCGCTACACCGCGGTGGAGGGTTCTATCAGATAAAATATGGGGACCGACTGTCGCTCTCACGGCACGCCCATAACAGCGGATTTCTGTCTGCCACTCCGATCTTCGGCTACACACAGTTCGTCCCGGTGAGACTTTGCCGTACTCTTCCTGACTCTCGACGCCGGCGAAGTCTCGTGGACGATTCCCCCGAGAAACGAAACTGCACGCGAGTACCTCACCGATGCCATCAATAACGATGGCCTGACAATTTCGACCAGCATAAGCGACTCGATCCGGTATCATGCGATGGGCAACACCGAGTCCCCACGGGCAGGCGTCTCGACGCCCCCCACGTCTCGCCAGAGGCCGACACCAGCCAGAAGGCAAGGCGTGTCCGTGCCACCCTCACCAGTGAGTTACTCGCTCTCGCACGACAATCTGCGAATCCCACAAAAAGAGCGTGTCATAGAAAACTTCGCACGGTCTGTCTATCCAACTCCTGTCAAGACCCGCGTGCAAGATGCAGGGCGCGAGTTGATCAGCCGTCCCTCACTCGATGGTGATCGTCGCCGTCGCGGTCTGCACCTCGCTGATCGATACCTCCACCTCGTAGTCGCCCGGCTCGCTCGGGTTCTCGACAGCCGGATACTCGACCAGGATCGTGTCGCCCTCCACCAGCGTGTAGCCGGTGTCGAGTTCGATGGTGAACGAGTAGTCGTTGTTGTTGACGCCGCTGATGTCGCTGGCATCGAACTCCTCATCGGCGGTGCCGTCGCCGGAGGTGTCAACCCCGAGAGCGATGTCCTCGTGCTGTGCAGACTCTACCGTGAACCGACCGCGGGGATAGGTAGCGCTGATCGACTGCCACTCGCTCTCGGCGAGCTCCTCACCGACCGTCACCTGGAGCGACTGGCGTGCCTGCTCCCCCGCGCTGGTGTCCGCGGGTTCCACCGGTTCCCCGTCCTCGTCGTCGCTGTTGGTTCCACCGGACGAACAGCCTGCGACGGCTGTCGCCAGCGCTGTTGCTGCTCCCACAAGCGCGGTTCGTCGTTTCATATCGGATGAAAGCCACCGACGGATTAACTCTTGTTGGTCATCACAGAAATGAGGTAGCACGTCACATCCTCACCGCGTGTGATATTATTGTCCGCCGGACAGCCGGTGGGGTGGCTCGATATGTCCTGTTCGGGTTCCCCTCGATTCCGACTTCGACGGATTGTATCGGTGCGACCGATGGAGTCACCGTCGTACGGAAGTGACAGAGTTGATGCGTGGGTGTGCCCCACCGTTCAGCGTGATTGACCTGCTGTATGCACCCTCTCTATCTTGCAGAACCCTCTGAAACTGTATTTCTTCCAATATTCCACTATCCGGGTAGCACCGCAGAGAATTGGCCGTGAATGTTTCTATGACACGCTATACGAGACAAGGCAAGTCTCGCACAACGGCTGAAATAGAAGATGACGGGTATCCCTACTGAGAAGGAAACTGAGCGGGAGCCCTCCAGCTGGCTCCAAGATGTTAGCATAACTCACTAACTATTAGAACGAGGTCGTTAGCTCTGGACCTGTGCTTGACGCAACTGTCTAAATTCTTCCTCAGTATGGTTGTCGTGGGGATTGCAGCGAGTCCCAAGCGATGTCGTCCACAGCGGGGCCGTGCTGGTGGCACGACCGACGAACTATATATGCCGTCGTAGACACTTACACGGGTACACCAGCTGCTCACGGGCGATCTGGGGTATCCCTCGGAGAAACCCGAACTCAACGACAAGCGACGAATGGCCCCGAGGGAGTGACCAACGTAGGCACTTGGTTCTCTCCTGAACTCAGGCATTCTCCCAGCCAGAGTACTAATCATGTCCAAGGAAACAGACGACTTCGAGAGCGGAATAGAAGGCCCACAGATGGCGGCAGAAGCGGGTGCAACAGAGCAATGGCGACAGGCGAAGTTACCAAGCTTCGAGGACTGGGGACAGATTCGTGAGGCCATTATTGAGCAAGACAATCACCGCTGTACCAACTGCACGAGGCCTGACTGGACCGTAGAAGCGCTCCATGTCGACCACATCGTCTCACGTGGATGCGGCGGTTCGGACCGCTTCAACAATCTTTAGACACTCTGCGAGCAGTGTCACATGGCAAAGCACGGCGACGGTCTGACGCCGATGCTGGAGTTCAGAAAGTCCGGGCGGATGGACGAGTGTACGTTCCGATATTGGAAGCAATTCTGGAAGGAAATGCTCCCTGCGATGGGCCGCTCTATCGGCGTTCGTTTCGACCCAAAATTCAATCTGGACGGTCACAATCTGTGGCGGGTGAGTCTCGGTGATCTCCGTCTCGCTGACGCTACCTTGTCGACGGTCGACCAGGAGTACGGAGCGCTTCGAGCCGCCAGCCACATGTGAGAGAGCCCCATGCCGCCGGCGAGTGAACTACACCGGGGGATTCCCTCCCGTTGCTCAACCCGCCTGTCACCACCTGGAGTTTGTTTTCAGCGGGTCCCATGCCGCCACTGGCCGTGACATGATGAACCCATCTCACAGACAGAGATGGACTCCTGCTACCAGACCGGCGGGCCGTCGACCACGTCATCATATTGACTCATCATTTCCCGCAGTCGCTCGTTCATTGCCCGCTCCCGATGCGCTTCCCGGACGTCGGCGGCGAGAGTGACGAGAGGACCGGCGACAGTCTCGACCCGCGCGTCCGTGCTCGCGCCCACGACCATTGAGTGACACCCCCTATGGGTCAGCCGGTCAATCCGACCGTTCAACGGCGTCTCTGTCGGGGTTTCGGTCAACAGCATGTACTCTTAGCTCAAGTGTTGCCTCTGTGAGTTCCTCGCGGCTGAACGGGATCTCCATCTCGTAGAACTTCGCCGAGTCGTACAGCCGGTCGAGGTGTTCCTCCCACCGGAAGATGGCCGGTCCCCTTGTGGTGTCGTAACAGCGTGCCCTTTCGAACACCTCGGTTCCGTAGTGCAGCGCGTGGCTCAGCACGTGCACCTCCGCGTCCTCCCAGTTGACGAACTAGCTGTCCATCCAGATGCTGTCGACATCCATCTCCTCGAAACCCGTACCCATTCAAATGGTCAGGCCGATATTAAAATGGGTGGATACAGCCCGACCCAGTCCCGGGTGTCCGGGTCAAGCGTGGGTGTCCCCGTCGGGGGCCGGCATCGGTCTGTCGAACCCAGGAGACACTCACACAGAGACTCCGCGTCAGGTACTTACTGGGGCTCGTGTTACCGGGACCGTGACACGTACTGTCGTCGTTGCGGGCGTCGGCCCTGGACTGGGGTCGTCGGCTGCACGCGAGTTCGCGGCACAGGGTGACGAGGTAGCGCTGCTCGCCCGGTCAGCCGAGTACCTGGAGGAGACCGCGGCCGATATCTCCAGCACCGAGGACGGGACAGCGCTCGCGGTGCCGACAGACGTTGCCGAGTCCGACGCCGTCGAAGCGGCCTTCGAGACGATTCACGAGCGGTTCGGTCCCGTCGACGCGCTGGTGAACAACGTCTCAAGCACGGAGACGACCGGTGGCGGGATCCTCGACGCGACCGAGGCGGCACTCGAGGGGGCCTGGGAGGTGCGCGTCGCCGGCCAGTTCCGGTGTGCGAGGGCCGCCGCGAAGGATATGGCGGCCGGTGAGGGGGGCACGATACTATTCACTACCTCGCAGTCGGCTGTCGTGCCCAGCGAGAGTGTCACCTACAGCACGGCGCGCCACGCGGTCCGGGGTATGGCCCGGTCGATGGCGGCCGACCTGGGCGAGCACGGGATACAGACCGTCCACGCCGTTATCGACGGCTGGATCGCAAAGCCCGCACTGCGCGAGCGGTACCCCGACCACGACAGGTGGATGGACCCTGACGAGATTGCTGTCACCTACCGCCGACTCGTCGACCACCCCGAGACCGTCCACGCCAGCGAGATAGACCTCCGCCACCCCGGTGACGACCTCTCGTTTTGATACTGATTCCTTCGAGTCGTTCCGGTATCGACCG